>CAKQBC010000021.1 GCA_934215995.1 uncultured Bacillus sp.
GCCGTATGTACGGCAGCCTCCTTCTCACGAACCAAGAATCGCTTTAATAACGGATGTAGTCTCTCCGCCGCTATAAAACACATAAAGCAGCAAATAAACCGCAACTCCTGTAATTCCCGTGAAGAACCATATAAAGCTTGTGATCGGCCCAATTTTACGATGTCTCTTGAAGTTTTTCTTATAACCTGTCCATAAGGAGATGATCCCCATTACGGCACCAGTGGTAGCCAATATAATATGGAAAATCAAAAAGATCGTATAATAGATTTTTATATCATCCGGTCCCCCAAAGGCTGTATTACCGATAAAAATTGTCCTGCTCGCATAAATCACAAAGAAAAGGATCGCAAACACAGCAGCCAGCCACATTGCTTTTTGGTGTGCATCAATTTTCCTTTGCTTAATCAGCCACCACCCTATCGCCACTGTAATGGCGCTTAGAACGATGAATATCGTGCTGATTGTCGGAAGAATAGGTAAAGACATAGGCGTATGACGTCCTCTCAAAATATGTTTTCGACTTTTATTCTAAAGGAGAATTTCATATATTTCAATAATTGTAACATTACTGACAATATTTCCATTCTGCCCAAGTGAACATAAATCTCTTACTCTGGTTGATAGGTAGGATTCATATCAACTGAATCAACATTTTCATCTTTATACCAAGCAAAGAAGATTTGTGCCAGAACAACTCCGAAAACAATTTCCTGTACAATCTTCATAATAACCCCGCCCGTACGCTGATCTTCCAGAAGCGGCATTATATTGAAAACATCAGGCCCGGTAAGATTCAGGTTCGCCAAGGTTCCCGCCGGTACGCACAGTTCCATTGCAACCAGCCAAATAGATGGATTCGTGAACGTTTCGTAGATCGGTGAGCTCGAGAAAATGATCAATGCACATGCTGGTGTCAGCAAAATTGCATTCGCAAAAATATAACCGATTCTCTTAATCCCGTAAAAGCTTTGGTATTCTTTCAATTTATTCGTAATCGGCCACCACATGAAAATGGCAGTGAAAAATAGAATCGTTGTGTAAACAGCGTGCAGCAGCATATCCGTCTTGACTATATCGAAAATAAGCGGGATGTGATAAAAAGAAAATAACCCGTTGAATAGGAATAAAGCGATTATTGGCTTTGTGAAAAAGTGAAATGGGATGCGAACCCATGAAAAGGAGAGTAATTTTCTCCACATCCAATCAGGTACGGCATTTATTAATAATGGTGGAATCATCAAATACAGCAATGCCATTTGTGTCATATGGACACTGAATATGATGTGCCCAAGCAAATCGACAGGCGAACCTTTCAGGATATAAAGCGTGACAAGGACAATCACGAACAAAGCTGCCTGCTTATGTGACAGCGGTTCACTGTCAGATGAAAATTTATGGCGATATTTTCCAGCTACAAAGAAAAATAGGATACCGACTATAACGAGAGAAACAAAGAAGTAAGGGCTCCATAAAGCTCTGAAGCCGAATACATCAAGGGTCATTTGCTATGCACCTCTTTACGTAGTTATTCTTCCATATTATACATCAACTGGTATTACAGGGAAATTTATTTGTTTGATGCACCAGCATTTCAAAACCCGTACAATCCTAATCCGGATAATGCCGGAACCAGTCAAAGAGCGGCTGCGGCAGATACATGTTTATATTTCACCTTTACATTGAAAAGGGCCGGCCTTCAGGAGAGTTCCCTTAGACCAGCCCAATGGACAATTAGATCCAGACAATCGTAACAAATGCAAGAACGGTCAAAAAGCCGGCCCCTACACCCGAATAGAGAAAGAATGCAGGAAGTTCATGCCCCTTATGGCTCATGTGCATGAAATAGTACAATTGGAAAATGACCTGCACAATTGCCAGCAGAAAAATGAAAGGAATAACGAACCAAGGTGAGAAATCACCATACCCCACTGCAGCAAAGGCAATGAGTGTAAGGAAAATCATCAGAGAAAAAGAGACAACCTGATACCTCATATCCTCAGCATTTTTCTTCCTGCGGTATTTGACATCTACTTTTGGGTGAGTTGAATTACTATCCATCATTTATTCCACCATCCCCATTAAATATACAACTGTGAAAATGAATACCCAAACTACATCAATGAAATGCCAGTACAGACTTGCAACATAGAATTTTGGTGCATTATACAAGGTTAGGCCGCGATTGGCATTCCTTATCATCAATGCTGTGATCCAAAGCAATCCGAATGCCACGTGAGCACCGTGGAAACCAACCAGTGTATAGAAAGCTGAACCGAATGCGCTGGATGTAAACGTAAAACCATACTCATGCACATAATGATTGAACTCATAAATTTCCAGGCAAAGGAACGCAAATCCCAACAGCACAGTCACAAGCAGCCAAGCCTGCATCCCTTTAAAGTTATAGTTTTTCATATGGTACATGGCATAAACGCTTGTCAATGAGCTTGTCAAAAGAAGCATTGTTGCCACAAAAGTAAGCGGCAATGAGAAAATCTCATGTGATAAAGCCCCGCCGCTTTCCGGCACCTTATCCTTCAAAGCAAGGTAGGTCGCAAACAGTGTGGCAAACAGAACCGTTTCTCCCCCGAGAAACAGCCAGAAGCCGACAAACTTATTTTTGCCTTCCAGCGTGGCTTTTTCAGGTGAAGACGGCCAGGTGGCTTCCGTAAATTTTTCTTCTGCGTGCATTATGCGATCCCTCCTTTATCTTCATCGTCAGCCAGGTCTTCTTTATGAATATGGAAGCCCATATCATCCTTAAGTGAACGGATCAGCATTGAGATCAAAGTAATCAAGAGACCGGCGATCAGCAGGAACAGTGTCCATTCCTTTCCTTCGTCACCATGGTACATGGCACCAAACGAGGCAACAAATAAACCAAGTGAAATAAAGAATGGAATGATGGACGGATTAGGCATATGGATATCGCCTAATGGCTCTGCAGGAGTCATTGTCTTCTTGCCTTCCATTTTTTCAAGCCAATATGCATCCAGGCCGCGGACAAGCGGTAGCTGCTTAAAGTTATAGAAAGGCGGCGGTGATGGCAGCGACCATTCAAGTGTACGCCCGTCACCCCAAGGATCATTTCCGACTTTTTCATTTTTGACTGTCGTGATTACAATGTTAACCAATAAAATGATTGTTCCGATTGCCATCAAGGCTGCACCAGCGGAACTGATGGCATTCCCAAGCTCCAATCCCTGATCGGGAAGGAATGTGAAGATACGCCTTGGCATCCCCATCAATCCAAGGAAATGCTGGATAAAGAAAGTCATATGGAAGCCGATCAAAAATAACCAGAACGTCCATTTACCCATTTTTTCGCTGAGCATTGTACCAAACATTTTCGGCCAGTAGAAATGCGCACCGGCCAGCAAAGCCAATACAACCCCGCCGACAATTACATAATGGAAGTGGGCCACGACAAAGTAACTGTCATGGAACTGATAGTCAGCAGCAGCGGAAGCGTTCATGATCCCTGTAACCCCACCCATTGTGAATGATGGTATGAAGGCAACAGCATACATCATAGGAACAGTGAACTTTATGCTTCCTCCCCACATCGTGAACAGCCAGTTGAATATTTTAATACCCGTCGGTACAGCAATCGCCATTGTAGCAACAGCAAAGATCGCGTTGGCGATCGGGCCTAATCCTACTGTAAACATATGATGGGCCCAAACCATGAATCCAAGGAATCCAATCAGGACTGTCGCGAATACCATGGATGAATATCCGAATAGTCTTTTTCTTGAGAATGTTGCGAAAATCTCAGAGAAAATACCGAAAGCCGGCAAGATCAGAATATATACTTCCGGATGTCCGAAAATCCAGAACAGATGCTCCCAGATGATCGTATTTCCGCCCATGTTGACCACAAAGAAATTGGATCCGAACATACGGTCAAAGATCATAAAGAATAATCCGACAGTCAACGGAGGGAATGCAAAAAGAATCAATGCAGACACAACGAATGTCGACCATGTGAACAGCGGCATCCTCATATATGTCATACCCGGTGCACGCATATTAATGATGGTTACGAGGAAGTTAATGCCCCCGATTAATGTCCCCGCACCGGATATCTGGAGGCCGAGTGCATAGAAATCAATCCCGTGGCCTTCCGAAGCAAGGGACAGCGAAGCATATGAAGTCCAGCCCGCATCAGGAGCCCCTCCCATGAACCAGGATAGGTTCAGGAATACACCGCCAAAGAAAAATAACCAAAAACCTAATGAATTCAAAAACGGAAACGCAACATCCCTTGCCCCGATCTGAAGAGGCATAACTGCGTTCATAAATGCAAAAACCAACGGCATCGCTGCCAGGAATATCATTGTAGTGCCGTGCATCGTCATCATTTCATTATATAGACCGGCACTGACAAAGTCATTGTCCGGAACAGCCAGCTGGATACGGATGACCATGGCTTCCAGTCCGCCTATTACAAAGAACAGCCCGCCGGCAATCAAATATAGAATGGCGATCTTTTTATGGTCAACCGTTGTAAGGTAATCCCATATTGTTGCGCCAAACCCCTTTTTTTGAGTGATCGTACTCACGATTTTACCTCCCCTTGTATCTTAAATCTCCCAATTACTCCCCGGAAGCCTTAAGCTGATGCAAATATTCAGCCAGTGCATCAAGTTCTTCTTCCCCAAGATCATTGAAGCTTGGCATTTTGTTCCCAGGCTTGATTTCTTGAGGGTCTTTTATCCATTCCTTCGTGTTTTCCTTATTGTTTTCAAGAATGCCAGCTACATAGGACCGTTCCCCATAAGTTGATAGATTCGGGCCCGTACGTGCAGCAACCGGCATGTTTTCATTCGGTGTCACAGCATGGCATCCGATACAGCTTTGGTTGAAGATTTCTTCGCCCTGCTGTGCAGTCGCCCCTTCAGCAACAGGTTTTTCTGCATTTTGCATGCCTGCGAGCCATTGATCGAATTCTTCCTTGGATTTAGTGACAACCTTGAAGTCCATCAAGGCATGTGACGGTCCGCAAAGCTCCGCACACTTGCCGTAGAAAAGATTTTCCGCCTCATCAGCTTTGTCGGCATTAAACTCTAAAAAGAATGAATTAATATTGTCCGTGTTTGTATCGATTTTGCCTCCAGCTGCAGGAACCCAGAATGAATGTTTCACATCAGAAGCGGTCAGGTTAAAATAAACCCTTTCATCAGTCGGAACCACAAGCTCCTGGCTTGTTACAATCCCGGCGTCAGGGTACTCGAATTCCCACCAATAGGCATTTGCCCGGACATTCACGACTAATGCGTCCTTCGTCTTGCCGTCTTCATCTTTGTTTTCCATCGGAGAAACGTCAGCCAACTGGAAAGTGTATGAAACGGTTGGAACCGCCAGGATAATCAGAAGGATGATCGGAATAACAGTCCAGATGACCTCCAGTTTATGGCTTCCCTCAACTTGCTTAGGAATCTTCTTGTCGTCCCCTTTTCTCCTGTACTTAAATACAACAATCAGGAAGATTACAGTTACAACGACGATTACAAGCACCATGATGATTGTCGCAAGCATCATCAGGTCAAACTGCTTTTGGGCGACTTCGCCAGCAGGCTGGAGCGTGGAAAGGAAAGGCTCCCCACAGCCGGAAAGAATCAGTGTCATTAAAACGAAGCCAATCACACCCAAAAAACGCCATTTTTGCTGCCGCTTTTTCATACCTATGAAACCCCTCTCTCGTAAAAATTTCTCTTAAGCAAACCCTTTGTTCGGTAAAATTGCTAAATTCGCCCATTTTTATTATATGTAATCTTACATATATCCCAATAAAAGGAACGAAAATTGCAATTAGAAAGATTCGCCGGTGTTCAAGCGAATCTTATGTTCGGCCATTGGCCAGCCACGGCTTGTTGCCAACTGGCCATAGCCTAACTTATATCAAGGTTACAATAACCATTGAAACAAAAATGATAGTTAAATAGTTCAATGAGAAGATGAACATATGCTTAGCCCATTTGATTTCATCTTTACTCTTATATCCATATATGCCAAACGCTAACCATCCTGCATTAAGCAGAAGCATCAGGATTATGAACGGCGTGCCCAGCGATCCCAGAAAAAATGGAAGCGGCATCAGCAGGAGCACCCAAAAGATGATTGAGAGTTTAGTCCTTTTGAAGCCTTTCACGACAGGAAGCATCGGTATCCCGGCTTTCCTGTATTCCTCACATCTCATCATCGCCAAAGCATAGAAATGCGGCGGCTGCCAGATGAACATGATCAGGAACAGCATCCATGCCACCAGGCTGAGGTTTGCATCCACTGCAGCCCAGCCGATCAGCGGAGGGACAGCACCGGATATGCTTCCGATTATCGTATTCGAAACTAGCTTTCTTTTAGAAAAAGTATAGAGAACCACATATGCAAAAACACCGAACAACCCCAGCAAAGCCGCTGAAACGGTTGTGAAAGCCAGCAGGATTGTGCCGGCAGCGACCAGCCCAAGCCCAAGCATGAGCACCCTGCGGGAATCCATCTTGCCAGTGACTGTAGGGCGTTTGCTCGTTCTTTCCATCAAATGGTCAATATCCCTGTCTATATAATTGTTCAGCGTACCCGCTCCCCCTATGACGAACGCTGTGCCAAACAGTACAAGGGCAACAGTGCCCAGGTTATCCAGGAAGCTTAGTCCCCCGAAGTGAAGGGCCAGCCATACCCCGGTGAAAGCTGTGATTAAATTAGATTTAATGATCCCTATTTTAATAAGTGCCAAAAAATCATCCAGGGATGATACCGCCGGCGTCTGCGATTCCGGCTTTGACTTCTGGCCACTATGGATTATGTCTGTTTGGTCTTCCGGAAGTACAGTTCTGGCAAAGACCTTTGTGTCTGGCATTCTTTTACCCCCTCTATTTGAATCAGCAAATATATTATGCAAACTACTCTTACTATATAACATTATTCCATACTTTTCTATATTTGCAATCAAATCAGACTCACCTTAATTTTCTGGACACTCAATAGACACAATCACATCAATAATACACTAAAATTAGATTAAAATAACAAATTTTAGCATTCTCTGTATATTAAAACATATTTCCCCTCTTTCATGTGAAACTTTTTTGTAGAATTTTTTACTAATTTGTGTCGTTACCGGTTTCATCTTTGTCTGCCATTTTGTATTTTTCCGCGCCAACGGAACAGTCCCTAAAGCGGAAAAACCACCCCCATCCCTTGCACCTGTAGGGCTGATGCTTTAAACCGCCCAGCTGCAGTAAAGATAGGCGGCCCGATTGGCCCGCTCACCCCTGCCGATTAAAATAAAATATGGAAAAACGCCAAATCTCTCCCATTCTTTACAAGATTTTTATTTTTGATTGAATCGTTCTGCTATTTTCTATATTATTAGTAAGAAGTTTCTATTTTTAATAATCCGAATATAACGATTTGGACGTACTACAGTGGGATGGTGAATAACGAGTGCAGCGCTCATTAAAATGGTTTGCGGTTTTAACAACAATTGGTATGCTTTTGATCTTATTGGGAGGGGCCCTTGTTTCCAAAACCGAATCAGGGGCAGGATGCGGGACCTCATGGCCTCTGTGCCACGGACAGCTGATCCCGACTGAAATTACGAAAGAATTGGTCATCGAGCTTGCCCACCGGGTCGTTTCAGGGGTTGTCGGCATTATGGTACTGGTCCTGTCGGTCTGGAGCTGGAAAGCAATCGGCGGCATCAGGGAAACGAAATTCCTTTCCCTTTTATCATTCACTTTTCTAGTACTGCAGGGATTGATCGGGGCTGCGGCTGTTGTATGGGGACAATCAGATTTTGTGCTGGCGCTCCACTTCGGCATTTCACTGATTTCTTTTGCAGCCGTGTTTTTGCTGACTTTATTAATCTTTGAGATTGATAAGAAATTCGATGCCGAGAAGGTCATCATCGATAGAAGAATGACCTTCCATATTATCGGCATCCTGCTTTATGTTTATCTGGTTGTCTATTCCGGCGCCCTGGTGCGCCATACGTCAGCCAGCCTTGTTTGCAGCGATTGGCCCCTATGCCGGAATGATGAATTTCTTCTTCCCGGCAATCTGTACGAGTGGGTACAAATGGGGCATCGGGCCCTTGCAGGGCTTGCCTTCATTTGGATCGCCTATGCAACAGCGCTCGCCATCAGGCATTATAAGCAGCAGGCTGTCGTATATTGGGGCTGGATTACTTGCTTGATTCTTGTCACTTTACAAGTCATATCCGGGGCAATCATCATTTTCTCAAGGCTGAATCTTTATGTTGCCTTGCTTCATGCCCTCATTATCTCATGCTTGTTTGCAGTATTGACATACCTTCTGCTGCTGGCTAGCAGAAGCAAGAAGAACGCCGGAAGAATGCAGAAGGATCATAACGAAGCGGAGCAATCCATTTCGTAAGAATCTTTTTGTATCCCATGCAAGCGTGGCGTACAGGCATGTTTTTAAAATAGGCCCAAGTCAGAGAGCTCATTTGATTTCCATGCCTGTGGGACCGGATGAGTCGCCGCTCTCCGCTCCATTGAGCAGAAATGTAAAAAACAGCATAAATATGATACAGCCTTAAAACAAAAAGGCCAAGTTAAGGATCAATCCTCAACTTGGCCTTTTTGTTTATTTCGTGATTTCAATCAGCAGGTCGCCTGTTGAAATCGCTTCTCCATTTGACACATATAGATCTTTTATCACACCTGTGAAAGGAGCCTGAACGGTTGTTTCCATTTTCATGGCTTCCGTTATGATCAGATGGTCGCCTTTTTGAACCTGTTCACCTTTTTCCACCAAAACTTTAATGACGGTTCCAGGCATTGTTGCACCGATATGGGATTTGTCCCCAGGATCAGCTTTCCGTTTCACGTCCACCGTCGAAGCGACACTTTCATCCTTGATGGAAATTGAACGCTGCTGCCCGTTAAGCTCAAATGTTACTGTCCTTGTTCCGTCAGCATGAGGGTCGCCAACCGAAACGAGTTTCACGATCAGTGTCTTTCCTGTTTCGATCTCCACTTCAATTTCTTCACCCGGGAACATCCCATAGAAGAATGTTGGCGAATCAAGAACAGAGATTTCGCCGAATTTCTCAGCTGTTTTCACATACTCCAGGAATACCTTCGGATATAATGCATAGGCAATTACATCAAAATCGGTAACTGGACGGTTTATTTCCTTGAACAGATCCTCTTTCAACTGTTCGAAGTCGACAGGTTCAAGCAGTTCGCCAGGTCTGACTGACAGCGGCTCACGCCCTTTCAGGACGATTTCCTGAAGTTCCTTCGGGAAACCTCCAGGCGTCTGGCCTAAATATCCTTCGAACAGCTCGATAACTGAATCAGGGAAATCCAGCGTTTCGCCTTTCTCGATGACAGATTTTTCATCAAGATTGTTCTGTACCATGAACAATGCCATATCCCCGACTACCTTGGATGAAGGTGTAACCTTCACAATATCCCCGAATAAAAGGTTTACCCTGCTGTACATGTCTTTGACTTCGTCCCAGCGGTCGCCCAACCCGACTGCCTTGGCTTGCTGTTGAAGGTTGCTGTATTGGCCTCCCGGCATTTCATGCTTGTACACTTCCGTATGAGGCGCGACCATGCCGCTCTCGAAATCACGATAGAAGGAACGGACGTCTTCCCAGTAACCCGATAGTGTCTCCAATGAATCGATATTAACATCCGGCTGGCGTTCTGAACCTTCAAGAGCATAATACAATGTATTCGCGCTTGGCTGGGATGTCATTCCCGCTACGCTGCTAAGCGCTGTATCAACAATATCCACCCCGGCATCGATAGCCCGTTTATACGTCAGGATTCCATTTCCGCTTGTATCATGCGTATGCAGGTGAAGCGGGATATTTACCGTATCCTTCAGCTCGGAGATCAGCCTGTATGCTGCTTCCGGTTTCAGAAGCCCGGCCATATCTTTAATGGCCAGAATATGTGCACCCTGGTTCTCAAGCTCCTTAGCCATGTTTTTATAATAGTCGATACTGTACTTTGTTCTTACAGGGTCGTTAATATCCCCTGTATAGCAAATGGCAGCCTCTGCAATTTTGCCGGTATCCCTGACAGCTTCGATGGCCACTTCCATGCCTTTGACCCAGTTGAGGCTGTCGAAAACACGGAAAACGTCAATGCCGCCCATCGCTGACAGGCTTACGAATTCCCGGATGACATTATCCGGATAGTTTTTATAACCGACTGCGTTTGCACCGCGCAGCAGCATTTGGAATAAAACATTCGGCATTTTTTCCCTTAGGCAAAGCAGCCTTTCCCATGGATCTTCCTTAAGGAAACGGTAGGCAACATCGAAGGTCGCGCCTCCCCACATTTCGGTTGAGAACATATTCGGCAAAAGCTTGGCCGTAGGTTCCGCAATATGAAGCAAATCTGTTGTGCGGACGCGGGTAGCCAATAATGACTGGTGGGCATCACGGAAGGTAGTATCCGTTATCAGCACTTCTTTTTGTTCCTTCACCCATTGTGCAAGCCCTTCGGCACCGCGCTCATCCAAAATTTGCTTTGTGCCCGGCTTGTAATCCATGTCATGAGGAAGATTTACATACCTTGGCTTATCGAAAGCAGGTTTGTTCTTTTTCTCGATCCCGGGGAAACCGTTCACCGTTACGTTTCCGATGTAGGAAAGCATCTTTGTGCCGCGGTCTTTCCGCACAGGGAATACGAATAACTCAGGTGTTTTATCAATGAATGATGTATCCACTTTCCCTTCTTTGAATTTCTCATGTTTAATAACGTTCTCAAGGAAAGGAATATTCGTCTTGATTCCCCTGACCCTGAATTCCTTAAGGTTTCGGGACATCTTGTTGCAAGCCTGCTCGAATGTCAACGCCCATGTAGAAACCTTTACAAGAAGCGAGTCATAATACGGGGTAATAACCGCGCCTTGGAAAGCATTTCCCGCATCAAGCCTTACACCGAAGCCGCTCGCAGAACGGTAGGCCATAATTTTGCCTGTATCAGGCATGAAATTATTCAGTGGATCTTCTGTTGTGATTCTTGATTGGATAGCATATCCGAATAATGGAATGTCTTCTTGCTGTGGAATATTGATTTTCTTGCTGTGGAGACTATGGCCTTCTGCTATCAAAATTTGGGATTGGACAATATCAATCCCGGTAATCATTTCAGTGACCGTATGCTCAACCTGCACACGCGGATTCACTTCTATGAAATAAAATTGATCCTCCGCCACTAAAAACTCGACAGTGCCGGCATTCACATAACCTACATTTTTCATTAGTTTGACGGCCGCTTCGCATATATCGCTGCGGAGCTTATCAGTCAGTGATACAGAAGGAGCAATTTCGACTACTTTCTGATGCCTTCTTTGTACGGAACAGTCCCTCTCATAAAGATGCACAATTTCCCCGTCGGCATCACCAAGTATCTGGACTTCAATATGCTTAGGGTTTTGGACGAACTTTTCAACGTATACTTCATCATTGCCGAAAGCGGCTTTTGCCTCTGACTTGGCTCTGTCATATGCCTCATTTACTTCATCAAGGCTTTTGACGATCCGCATTCCGCGCCCGCCGCCGCCCAGTGAGGCTTTGATGATGATTGGGAAACCATGCTCCTGTCCAAAAGCAACGACTTCTTCGACGCTGTTGACAGGGCCGTCGCTCCCCGGAATGACAGGGATTTCTGCTAGCTCTGCTTGTTCCCTGGCCCTCACCTTGTCACCGAACATATTAAGGTGCTTTGTCTCAGGCCCGATGAAAATGATGCCTTCTTCTTCACACCTTCTTGCAAAGTTTATATTCTCGGATAGGAAACCATATCCCGGGTGAATGGCGTCGACACCGGCATTTTTGGCAATTTCTATAATTCCCTCGATATCCAAATAGGCATCGATCGGTTTTTTCCCTTCACCCACAAGGTAGGCTTCATCGGCTTTGAATCTGTGGTAAGAACCGGAGTCCTCCTTAGAATAGATCGCTACAGTCCGAATGCCCAATTCGGTACAGGCTCTGAAAACACGGATGGCGATCTCCCCACGATTGGCAGCCAACACTTTTTGTATACGTCTTTCCTCCATAATAGGACACCAACTTTTCTTTAGTATTTGCAAATAAAGAAGCCGGAGCCGGCCGCTTTATTGTACACCTATTTCAGCGAGAATCGATTATTCTGAAGACCGGCGAATTCTTTCGGCACAGTCTGCTGATTCCCTGTTTTGTATCTTTTTTCATATGTAATGAACATTGAAACATTCACCAGGATGCCCATTGATATCGCGAGCAGCAGGATTGAAGATCCCCCGTAGCTTACAAAAGGCAGCGTTACGCCCGTAATCGGAATAAGGCCGGTCAATCCGCCCAGATTGATGAACGTCTGGATGCCGATCATGCTTGATATCCCTATGGCAAGCAAGCTTCCGAACGGGTCCTGGCATCTTGCGGCGATTTTGTATCCCTTCAGTACTATAAAACCCAAACACAACAGGACAAACAGTACACCGATGATTCCGAGCTCCTCGGCTATGACAGCCATGATGAAGTCGGTATGCGGTTCAGGCAGATAGCCATATTTCATGACACTTTGACCTAACCCTTGCCCGGTGATTCCCCCGTTTCCTATAGCCAGATAGGAATTGACAAGCTGATATCCTTCATTCTTTTCATAGTCGAATGGATTCAGGTAGCTATATAACCTGCCCATTCTTGTTTCTGTAAGAATCTTGTCCCTGAACAGAAAAAACACTGGAGCCAATAAGGCCAGTCCAAGCAATAGCCTGCCGAAGAGCTTGGCCACACTCTTAAAACTGATGCCCGACGACAGGATGACAGTCGCACCGATCAGGAAAATGATCAATGCAGTCCCGATATCCGGCTGAAGGCAAATCAGAAAGCAAATAAACAGCAGGTAGAATATCGGCGGCAATATAGCATGGTTAAAATCATCTATGTAACTTTGTTTTTTCGAATAAACAGCCGATAAATAAATGATCATGCCCATTTTAATGAACTCGGCCGGCTGTATATTCAAACCGCCCAGTGCAATCCAGCTTTGCGCATTATTTACGTTCCGCCCAACTAAGCCGAGCAAGGCAAGCACAAGGATCGACAATGTGAAAATGCTGATGATCACATAGCGGTGCTTAAAGATCTTATACGGAAAAACCGCAAAGAATCCAAAGACAAGCAACGCCAAAAGCAGATTAATCTTTTGCTTGTCGTAGAAGTAGTCGCTTGCCACTTGATATTTGGTTGTGGCCACAACCATGCTGGAACTGTATATCATGACTAATCCAAACAGACTGATCAGCACGATAACGAGAATCAGGGTAAAATCATAAGATTTAACTATTTTTTTTAACATTCTATCCGTCCTCATTCATTTGCTTTAGCAAAGAAAAGAGAAATCCAATAAAGTATAACACATTGATTAAATAGTATACAATATTATCAATCTCCTATATCTTCCATTCTTTCTTGCAGCAATTAATAGATTGATGGCGCAGCAGATTCAAAGTATGTATGCTTCAGTTATATTCTAATTGCTTATATATCGTTTGCATATAGCATTATTTGGAATGGGCGGAATCTTCCCCAAAAGATATTTGCCCGTTTTGCAGCAAGGCAAAACCAAATTCGCATATGGAGTTGCTTCTTTGGCCGGAAACATGGCCAAACTCCATGCGCCGTGCCGGTTCAGGCAACAAATCCGCCCCTGTAAGCCTGTCCAGCCATGGAATAGGGCATTGCATCAAATCTAAGCGTTTGTAAAAAAAACTCAAACAATTCAAATTAAATTGTTTGAGTTTCCAGGGATATATTATTTTTTCAAGGAAGCATCATGTAAAGAGGATAATTCCCGTTCCAATTCCCCAAGAAGCGCCTTTCCATCATCTTCTGCTACAAGTCCCAAACGGACCGCGAAATCGATTTCCTTGGAAAGCCCGTACATCTGCGTATCTAAAACTTCCTCGTAAAGCGGGCACTGAGGCATTGTCAAATTATCCATTTGAACCTTGATCAATTTTAATATCTTAGTGGCATCTGCCTTTAGTATGGCATAAGCTCTTTCTCGATGATCGACTACTATTTCGGATGTCATTCAAAAATCCCCCATTTCAGAGCGATTAACTAATTAATCTATCTATAAATTTTACCTGTTCCCTTTATAAATTGCAAGGAAATATAGGCTGTTAAATAAAATTATACCAATTCTACTAAAGGTGCAAAAGAAAATTCCCTATTTTCAAAATTAACACTTTTTCTATATACTGAATATATACACTAAACAGAATGAGGGATAATGAATGGAACAGATTGTGGAATTAAAAGGGAATGTCGCATTCCCAATTACGCTTGACCCTAGTGTTTGGATTTTTGACGATAGAAAAAAGAAGCTCGATGACTTCTTTTCCGCTCAGCAAAGCGATGAAGATGAGCTGGAATCATATACAAAAGCAATATCAAAACAATGGGATAAAGAAGTAACGGAAGGCAATGAAGCACCAAAACAAAGCACGAAAACGAAAAAGTATCTGAAGGAAAAATTGATGTCGGAAACATATGGGATCAGCTTGCAGTATTTCCTTAAGAATAGTGAACCTGACAGCACCGCCTCGAAGCTGGCGATCCATGCAGAAAACAAAATCTATACCTTTTCGCTTGAAAATGCCTATTCCTTCGTCCTGTGCTTTTCAGAAAACGGAAAGCCCCTGAAGGAAGATGGGCCGCTTCATGTATACTATGGCAGCACACCCGACCAAAAAATCACCTCAGTAAGAATGTTCCAGATCATCTGATTTTCGGCAAAGAAAGCACGGAAACCCAGCAGGGATTTCCGTGCTTTCTTTATTTCCTTTCTTGTTCGAGCCCTGCCCTATAATAAATTGGCCGCAAGCTGCGCAAGGGCTGACCGCTCGCCTTTCACCAGTTTTATATGCCCGCTGATGCCCTGGTCCTTGAACTTTTCCACAACATAAGCCAATCCGTTATTATATTCATCCAGATAAGGATGATCAATCTGTTCAGGATCGCCCATCAGGATAATTTTCGTTCTGTCCCCTACCCTTGTAAGAATAGTTTTGGCCTCATGCTTTGTTAGGTTCTGGGCTTCATCGATGATGATGAATTGCTCCGGTATGCTCCTTCCGCGTA
>CAKQBC010000022.1 GCA_934215995.1 uncultured Bacillus sp.
GGGGGATGGTGGTCCCAGGTTATGCTTGCCCAACGGGTGACAATTGTGACCGGAAAAGGGAAGTTGACAGGAGTAATCGGTTCAAAACCGCCGCATGTCCTTTCAGTCGAGGCGCGAAAAAAACCGGCGGACATTAAGGATATGTTCATCGATATCGGCGCCAGTACCCGTGAAGAAGCGCTTGAGTGGGGTGTGCGTCCCGGGGACATGGTTGTCCCTTACTTTGAATTCACCGTAATGAACAACCCGTCCATGCTGCTTGCAAAGGCATGGGACAACAGAATCGGTTGCGCGATTGCCATCGATGTCCTTAAGAACCTGAAGGATGCCGAACATCCGAATATTGTTTACGGTGTCGGCACGGTGCAGGAGGAGGTCGGGCTCCGCGGCGCCAAAACAGCGGCCCAGAAAATCCAGCCGGATATCTCGTTTGCTGTCGATGTAGGCATAGCAGGGGACACACCGGGGGTGACGGAAAAAGAAGCAATGGGCAAGCTCGGCAAAGGGCCTGGCATCGTTCTCTATGATGCATCGATGGTATCCCATAAAGGCCTCCGTGATTTTGTTACGGATGTAGCTGATGAAATCGGTATACCGTATCAGTTTGACGCAATGCCTGGCGGAGGGACAGATTCCGGTTCCATCCATGTTACAGCCAACGGTGTCCCAGCCCTTTCGATTACCATTCCGACACGGTACATTCATTCGCATGCTGCGATGCTGCATCGGGATGACTATGAAAACACAGTTAAGCTGCTGACGGAAGTGATCAAACGCTTGGACCGTGAAGCGGTAAATAAAATTACATTTGACTGAACATGAAATACCCTGGACTTTTGATCCGGGGTATTTTTGTGCGTAAAGAAACAGAAATACCCTTCGAGCGATGTGAGCGCTCTCTGGCAACCATCGTTCTTTTTTTGGGTGATTAAGTACAGGACAGTAAAAGGCATGGAAAAGTCCCGCCTAATTGGAGGATGTAAGAATCTGGACAAAGTTTGACAGATTCTTAACAAGTAGCCAAAACTGAGATAACGGGTTTAAGCCGGCCGCAATCAGGGGAAAACACTCAGTAGAAAGCCATGAGGAGGGGAAACCATTGGATAAAAAACAAGAGAAAGATTTTAAAGGCATTAAAGCCGGCAATGAAAAGGACAACACACTCACTACCCGCCAGGGCCACCCCGTGACTGACAACCAAAACGTCAGGACAGTTGGGAACCGCGGGCCGATGACCTTGGAAAACTATCATTTCCTCGAAAAGATTTCCCATTTTGACAGGGAAAGAGTTCCTGAGCGTGTCGTGCATGCCCGTGGTGCAGGTGCACACGGCTATTTTGAGGCATATGGGAAAGCCGGGGATGAACCGGTGTCCAAGTATACGCGTGCCAAGCTGTTCCAGGAACCGGGCAAACGGACTCCGGTATTTGTTAGGTTCTCAACCGTTGTAGGCGGTGCTGAATCCAGTGAAACGGAACGCGATCCTCGAGGTTTTGCCGTTAAATTCTATACAGAAGAAGGAAACTGGGACCTTGTCGGCAATAACCTGAAAATATTCTTTATCCGCGATCCGCTGAAATTCCCTGATATGGTTCATTCTTTCAAACGCGACCCAGTCAATAACCTGGACAATCCGGAAAGAATGTTCGACTTTTTCTCAGGATCTCCTGAAGCATTGCACATGATCACATTCCTATTCTCGCCTTGGGGAATTCCTGCAAACTACCGCCAAATGCAAGGCTCTGGTGTCAATACATATAAGTGGGTGAATGCTGAAGGCAAAGCCGTACTTGTGAAATATCATTGGGAGCCGCTGCAAGGCATTAAAAACCTGACTTCAAAAGAAGCATCGGAAATCCAGGCGAAAACAGTTACCCATGCTACACAGGATCTGTATGAAGCTATCGAACGCGGAGATTATCCTGAATGGGAATTCTGCGTACAGATCATGGAGGATGGGGAACATCCTGAGCTTGATTTCGATCCGCTTGACCCGACAAAATTATGGCCGGAAGAACAATTCCCGTTCTTGAAAGTCGGTAAAATGGTGCTCAATAAAAATCCTGAAAACTATTTCAATGAAGTGGAACAGGCTGCATTCGGTACAGGGGTGCTAATAGACGGACTGGACTTCTCTGATGACAAGCTTCTGCAAGGGCGCACATTCTCTTATTCCGATACACAGCGTCACCGTGTTGGCCCGAACTATCTTCAATTGCCTGTCAATGCACCGAAAAAACGGGTTGCAACGAACCAAAGCGGCGGACAGATGTCCTATCATACCGACTTTGCAAGCAATAATCCGCATGTGAACTATGAGCCTTCTGTTGATGGATTGAAAGAAGCTCCGAAAACAGGTCCGGATCATGAACCGGCTTATAACGACAAACTTGTGCGCCAGGCAATCGACCGCACAAATAACTTCGGACAAGCCGGGGAAACATTCCGCAAATTCGAAGAGTGGGAAAAAGAAGAGTTGATCAGCAATCTGACTGGTGCTTTATCTGTATGCAGAAAAGAAATCCAGGATACAATGATCAGCTATTTCACGCAAGCGGACGAAGAATATGGCCGCAGAGTGCGTGAAAGCTTGGATGAAGCGATGAAAAATAAAGAAGCGAATGCTTCCATGGATGACGAAAAAGGAACTGAACAATCCAGAAACAAAGGCCATGAAGCAGATCCGTATTAAAAATAAGAAGACAAAGCCCAAACGGCTTTGTCTTTTTATGTGATCGATAAGCGGGGCTGGCGTTTTGGATCGGTGTGCATCTCCGCGACGATGCTTTTTACCTTTTCAGTCCATTTTCCAAAGCGGAAAGCATCTCTTGCTTTTCCTCGGCTGATGAGTTTTGCCAAATGACCTCAAACAGCACCCCAAGGCCCGGCAGCATTTTTTCTTCACCGCTTTGAATGGCATCCACAATTGTGTTTTCCAATTGGTCCTGGGTGTTTCCTGTAACATTATGAATGATGGCATTCCGTAAATTTAAGCCCATCTTCATTCCTCCTTATGCAATTCTATCCTCTATTTTTAGCAATTGTTGATTTATTATGTACAAGCTTTGGGCTATAATAGGAAAATCGAGCAGAAGAAAAGGAGTGAATGAACGGATGAAATTCATTCAATCTGTACAGAACGATAAGGTAAAAGCATGGAAAAAGCTATTAACTAAAAAAGGCCGCGATAAATCAGGGGAATTCCTTGTCGAAGGCTTTCATCTAGTGGATGAAGCATTGAAGGCGAAAACTGTGTCCGCCATCATAAAAGCAGAGGAAGTCGATCTTCCGGCATCCTGGAATGTGGACGGGATAGACTTATACAATACGACAGCTGCAGTCGTCAAAGAATTGGCGGAGACCGAGACGTCACAGCGTATTTTCGCAGTCTGCAAAAAGCAAAACAATGAAAGCGGGACAGCGGATAAACTATTATTGCTGGATGGCGTTCAGGATCCGGGCAATCTCGGAACCATTATCCGGACAGCCGATGCAGCAGGCGTCGGGCTGATCGTTTGCGGAGAAGGGTGCGTTGATGTATACAACAGCAAAACAATCCGTTCCACCCAAGGCTCCATCTTTCATGTGGAAGTCCGGAAAGCAGATTTGCTTAGCCTGATACCGCAATTAAAGAAGGAGAATGTGAAAGTGTTTGGTTCATCGCTGCAGAATGCTGTCGATTACCGGGAAGCTATAAAAGCAGAGCGATTTGCACTGGTGCTTGGCAATGAAGGCAATGGAGTGAGCGATGAAGTGCTTGGCCTCTGTGACCAGAACCTGTACATACCGATTCATGGCCGGGCAGAATCATTGAATGTGGCGGTTGCTTCAGGCATTCTTTTATACAGTTTGTGATAATCGAGTTGCATAAGAACCTGAAATTCACTATAATTATGAATGAAATTACATCGAATTATGTAAAAGCTATGACAGAGAAGAGTAGCTCGTGGACACCAGTGGTAAGAGGGAGAAAATGCCGTAGACTGCAAGCATTTTCACCAATGGGACGAGTGAAGTTCACCTCTCGAGCTGATATCGGGACCGCAAGAGATTTGCGTAAAGATATTCCGGCCGGAATGGCCGTTATCTCAATGAAGAGTGTGCAGATTATTTGTGCATGAATTAAGGGTGGTACCGCGACGATAACCTCGTCCCTTTTACAGGGACGGGTTTTTTTATGCCCTGAAACTTATGAAATCACACCGGGGATACAATCCGGTTAGAAGGAGGAAATATACGATGGAAGAAACGCTGAAAAAATTGCAGCAGGAAGCATTGGAAAAAATCGAAGCTTCCACTGACCTGAAACAATTGAATGATGTTCGAGTTGCTTATCTGGGAAAAAAAGGCCCGATCACGGAAGTATTGCGAGGCATGGGGAAGCTGTCAGCGGAAGAACGTCCGAAAATGGGGGCTCTTGTCAATGTAATCCGCGAAGAAATCACGAATGCCATTGAAGCAAAACAGAAAATGCTTGAAGAGGCAGCGGTAGCAGCCAAACTGGCTGAAGAAACAATCGATGTGACACTGCCTGGCTATGAAGTGAAAACGGGAAGCCACCACCCGATGACTAAGGTAGTCGAGGAAATCGAGGACCTCTTTATCGGAATGGGATATGAAGTGGCTGAAGGGCCGGAGGTAGAGGAAGATTACTATAACTTCGAAGCGCTGAACCTTCCGCAAGGCCATCCTGCGCGTGACATGCAAGACAGCTTCTATATCACAGACGCTACTTTGATGCGGACGCACACATCACCGGTCCAAGTAAGAACAATGCTTAAACATGAAGGGAAAGGCCCCGTAAAAATCATTTGCCCAGGTAAAGTGTACCGACGCGATAATGATGATGCGACACACTCCCATCAGTTCATGCAAATTGAAGGATTGGTTGTCGATAAAAAAATCTCTATGAGCGACCTTGCAGGCACTCTTGAGGTTTTTGCTAAAAAAATGTTCGGTGAAGACCGTGAAATCCGCCTGCGCCCAAGCTTCTTCCCATTCACAGAGCCGTCTGTCGAGGTAGACATCTCATGCAAAATCTGTGCAGGAAAAGGCTGCAATGTCTGCAAAGGAACTGGTTACATCGAAGTTCTGGGAGCAGGAATGGTGCACCCGAATGTATTGAAAATGTCAGGATTCGACCCGGCAGAGTATTCGGGCTTCGCGTTCGGAATGGGTGTTGAGCGTATAGCGATGCTGAAATACGGCATAGACGACATCAGGCATTTCTATAGCAATGACATTCGTTTCTTGAAACAATTCGAACGCCACGAAGGATAATAAGAGGAGGGTACTTAAACATGTTCGTTTCATATAAATGGCTTCAGCAATATGTTGATTTGGAAGGAATCACGGCACAAGAGCTTGCCGACAAGATCACAAAAAGCGGAATTGAAGTCGAAGGTGTAGAGAAAAAGAGTGAAGGCATCAAAGGTGTCGTAGTAGGGTATGTCCTTGAAAAAGTAAAGCATCCCCAAGCCGATAAACTGAATGTCTGCCAAGTGGACATCGGTGCTGAAGAGCCTGTTCAGATCGTTTGCGGCGCAGCCAATGTAGATGCAGGCCAAAAGGTGGCTGTTGCCACTGTAGGCGCTGTGCTGCCGGGCAATTTCAAAATCAAAAAAGCGAAGCTGCGCGGGGAAGCGTCACACGGGATGATCTGCTCACTTCAGGAACTTGGCTTTGAGTCAAAACTGATCGCCAAGGAATACAGCTCAGGCATCTTCGTATTCCCGAATGATGTTGAAGTAGGGAAGGATGCACTTGAACAATTGAACCTTGACGATGAAATCCTTGAGCTGGGATTGACTCCGAACCGTTCTGATTGCTTGAGTATGCTCGGGGTTGCATACGAAGTGGCAGCCATTCTGCGAAAAGAAGTGAAGTGGCCTGATACGGCATTGACAGCAAGCGCAGAAAAAGCGGAAAGCATGATTGCAGTGGAAGTGGAAGCGAAAGAAGAGAATCCGCTTTACACGGCAAAAGTAATCAAGGATGTCAAAGTGGGGCCGTCGCCTCTATGGATGCAAACAGCATTGATGGCGGCAGGAATCCGCCCTCACAACAACATTGTCGATATTACGAACTATGTGTTGATTGAATATGGCCAGCCATTGCATGCATTCGACTATGATAAGCTTGGAACAGGGAAAATCGTTGTGAGGAATGCAAAAGCAGGAGAGAAAATCACGACGCTTGATGATGTGGAACGCACATTGGAAGCCCATAACCTTGTCATTACGAATGGAGAAGAGCCAGTTGCGATTGCAGGCGTAATGGGCGGGGCAAATACAGAAGTGAGCGAAACAACAACGACTGTTTTGCTTGAATCTGCTTATTTCCAAAGCGCTTCTGTCCGCCGCACTTCAAAGGAATTGGGGCTTCGCAGCGAAGCAAGCGCACGCTATGAAAAAGGCGTCGATCCAAAACGTGTACGCTGTGCAGCTGAGCGCGCAGCATCCCTGATGCAGCAATATGCAGGCGGCACAGTGCTTGAAGGCACAGTTGAAGCGGACACATTGAATGTTGAAGAGGCTGTAGTCAGCATAACACTTGAGAAAATCAATACACTACTTGGCACATCAATTACGATGGGTGAAGCAGAAGAGATTTTCCAAGCCCTTCAGTTCGGTACAAGCATTGAAGGAGATGAAATCACGGTAACTGTTCCTACAAGGCGCGGAGATATTACAATCGAGGAAGACCTTGTAGAAGAAGTGGCACGTTTGTACGGTTACGACAATATTCCTAAAACATTGCCGGCAGCAAGCGGTACTGCAGGGAAGCTTTCCGCTTACCAAAGCAAGCGCCGTGTCGTTCGCCGCTACTTAGAAGGAGCCGGGCTGTACCAAGCGATTACGTACTCTTTGACTTCACCGGAGAAGGCGACTGCTTTCACGATTGAGAAAAGGGATACAGTCAAGCTGGCGATGCCGATGAGCGAAGAGCGTAGCACATTGCGCCAAAGCCTGGTGCCGCAGCTTCTTGAGGTTGCCAAATACAATGTGGCACGCCAAAACGACAATGTGGCGCTATACGAAACGGGCACTGTTTTCATGCATGCAGATGGTGAAGTGCTGCCTGAAGAAAGAGAGCATGTAGCCGGAATCCTGACTGGATTATGGCAGCCTCAAGGATGGCAGGGAGCCAAGAAAGAGCTTGACTTCTTTGTTGCTAAAGGAATTCTTGAAGGCCTATTCGCCAAACTTGGCGTTTTAGGGAATATTGCTTTCTCTGCAGGAGAAGTGGATGGCATGCATCCTGGAAGAACGGCAAAAATCACACTTGACGGTGAATATATCGGCTATGTCGGCCAAGTGCACCCTACTGTCGAAAAGCAATATGATGTGAAGGAGACATACGTATTTGAACTGTCTCTGGAAAAACTTCTGAATAAAGAAGCAGCGCCGATCGCTTACACAAGCATCCCTCGCTACCCATCCATCACACGCGACATAGCGCTTGTCGTCGGCAAAGAAGCGATTGTTGGTGACTTGAAAGCAATCATTACGGAAGCTGGCGGCAAGTTATTGACAAATGTCACTGTCTTTGACCTGTATGAAGGAGACCGTATGGAAGCCGGCAAGAAATCAATTGCCTTCTCGCTGAAATATCAGGATCCTGAAAAAACATTGACAGATGAAGAAGTGACTAGTGCACATGACAAAGTTCTGGCAGCCGTTAAAGAAAAAGCAGGCGCAGAGCTTCGCGGATAATATAGAAAAAAACCCAGACGCGGCCGGGGCACTGGGCCCTGACCTGAAAATATGAGACAAATAAAAACACCTTTCGTTGAAAAACGGGTATTGAATACTCAGTGAGTCAACGTGGAGGTGTTTTTCTGTTCTTTTTAGTCTGGATTCCCAACTCCGGGCGAAGAGGGGAGCCTGCAGTGCCCGGTGTGTTCTAATAATTGTTCTTATTATTTTATCGTTTCTTGCCCAATAGCCGCTTTGCTTTTTCAGTGTTGGCGAAATGAAGCTTCGTGAATGTTGCCAGGCTTTCCAATCCTTTTTTTTCAATCAGCTTGGCAGCAGCAAGGTCGACAGCGGGTCCTGCCCCTTTCGGAATCGTAAACCCGGCTTCGCTGCTCAAGGCCTCGAATTTCTTCACGAAAGCTGCCCGTGCAAGGATGGAGGCTGCGGCAACAGAAACGTGGATGCTTTCGGCGCCGGTGCTTAAATAGATGGGATCTGCCTGGAACATTTCCTGTCCCTTCAGATAACCGAAAAAGACATCCGGCTTGGCGAATTGATCGATCAGGACAGCTTCCGGCTTTCTTGGCTGGATCTTTTCCAGCAATTTAGTGATGGCTATGTTGTGCAGATAAGCTTTCATTTTGCCCTGGGACATGCCTTTTGCCTGCATTTTATTATATCTATCGTTATCAAGCGACAGCAGTACGAAAGGAACAGCATGCTTCAGCTCGGCAGCGATTTGGAGGATTTGCGGGTCCTTCAGATGTTTGGAGTCTTTTACGCCCAGCTCCTTCAATAGAGGGATCGATTGCCGGTCGGCATATACGGCAGCGACAGTAATCGGGCCGAAGTAATCGCCTGTTCCTACCTCATCTGATCCGATCACGCTCATTTGGCCGATATCGGCTGGCGGTGAGTATGCGTGGTTTTTGACGGTGTTCCCCTTTTTTTCAGTCATCTTAGGCTTGGATGCCGCAGTGCCCCATCTTCCTGCTTCAGCTTCAGCATTCTTTCCTTGGAAGAGGACTTTGCCTGAATTGTATGCTGTAATCGTACAAGCGGTGGTTTTTGCTGAAAAGGCGCTTCCTGGAGGTGAAGAGGGGCTTAAGGAAGCGTGATAATAAGTTTTCATTTCATTGATTTTCGATTGTGCCATTTGAAGAACTACATGTGCCATTATTTGCTCCTTCTTATCCTGCCGCTTCGGGCGGCTGGATTTGACGTGAATTTTTTATGCTTTTATTGCCGACTGGGTTCGTGTTATTATATACATTAGGATTCTTTCGAATGGGAGGTGTCACCTTGTCGGACAAAAAAAATAAAATAACTGTCGATATATATGGCCAGCAATATACTATTGTCGGCAAGGAATCGCCAAGTCACATGAGGACTGTAGCCTCTATGGTGGATGATAAAATGCGCGAGATAAGCCAAAAGAATCCAAATCTGGATATGAGCAGGCTGGCAGTGCTGACAGCCGTTAATGCAGTCCATGATTATTTGAAACTGAAAGATGAAAAAGAAGAGGAAGATCAATAGACCTGCCGGGAAATGGATTAAAGACGAATAGGATGAATTGATTATGCTGGACTTACTTTTGTTGGCCTTTTTTATAATGGGCATTGCTGTTGGGCTGAGACGCGGCTTCATTCTCCAGATTATACATATGACAGGCTTTATCGTTGCGTTTATCGTGGCAGCTATCTATTACGATACATTGGCTCCGAAGCTTGAGCTTTGGGTGCCGTTTCCATCTTCCGGCGATGCTTCTTCCGTCGGGATGCTGTTCGGGGCCGCAGGGCTCGATCATGCATATTACAATGCGATTGCATTCATCATCATTTTCTTTGCAGTGAAGATTGTTTGGCAATTGTTTGGTTCGATGCTTGATTTCATAGCGCAATTCCCTATCCTCAAACAGCTGAATCGCTGGGGGGGAGGAATTTTTGGATTTCTCGAAATCTATCTTATCATATTTATTTTGATATACCTAGCCGCTTTGATGCCGGTTGCCTCGGTGCAGGGCTATATCCAGGGCTCTGCCATTGCAGGGGCTATGATCGAACATACTCCGTTCATATCGGAAGCGGTTAAGGATTTATGGTTCATAAAATAGGAGCGTTAAGCTGGTCCTGAAGCTGAATGAATTCAGTTGCACAGGATCGGCTTTTTTGCTGTTCGGGAGAATGATTGTTTGCTGTTCTTCCATAGTGAATCTTGCTTTTCGGCCTTGCAAGTCTTCATCCGGACGGGCGCGATGCCGTGTCCCTTGTGATTTGGGGAGAAGAAATGTATCTTTAAGTATGGGAAGGAAATTAGGCATGATTGTATTGCAGAAATCACTAGTAAAAAGGGTGAGCGAATATGACGATCAATAAAAAAGATATAATCAGACTGCTCGAACAAATAGCTATTTATATGGAATTAAAAGGGGAAAATCCCTTTAAGGTATCCGCCTTCAGGAAGGCGGCTGCCAGTATAGAAACAGACCAGCGCAGCTTAAGCGAAATGGAGGATTTCACAAAGCTTCCGGGAATCGGCAAGGGGACGGCATCCGTGATTGAAGAGTACATAGCGGAAGGGAAGTCGACCGTTCTTGAGGAGCTGCAGGCCGAAGTGCCGAAAGGCTTGATTCCCCTGCTGCAGATAGCAGGGCTCGGCGGGAAGAAAATCGCCAAATTATACAAAGAGCTATCCATCACAAATGCCGAAGAATTGGTTAAAGCGTGCGAGGAACAAAAAGTAAGGGAATTATCCGGATTCGGGGCGAAGACAGAGGAAAAAATATTGGCTGCCCTTAAAGAAGTCAATTCGGGGCCGGACCGGCTGCCGCTCGCCTATGTGATCCCGATTGCGTCTGAAATAGAAGCCTATCTGGCTTCTGCAGACAATATCGAGAAATTCTCGAGGGCAGGAAGCCTGAGGCGGATGAGGGAGACAGTCAAAGACTTGGACTTTATTATCGCCACCAACAATCCATCGGCGGTAAAAGAGAAACTTTTGGCTTTGCAGAACGTAAAGAGTGTTATAGGTGCAGGGGACACGAAAGTTTCGGTCGTCCTTGAATATACGTACGATGTATCAGTGGATTTCAGGATGGTGAAGCCGGAGGAATTCATAACGACGCTCCATCATTTCACCGGTTCAAAGGACCATAATGTGAAAATGCGGCAAATCGCCAAAGAGCGCGGAGAAAAGATAAGTGAATATGGCGTCGAGGTCCTTGAAACGGGCGAGATTCTCAGATTCGAAAGCGAAGAAGCCTTCTTCGCGCACTTCGGGCTTCCGTTCATACCGCCTGAATGCAGGGAAGACGGAACAGAAATAACGGATCTTGACGTTGATGCATTGCTTTCCCCTATGGACATTAAGGGAGATATGCACATGCACTCCACCTGGAGTGACGGAGCATATTCAATCGAGGAAATGATCGAGGCCTGCCGGGAAAAAGGGTATAAGTATATGGCGATCACCGACCATTCCCAATACCTGAAGGTCGCGAACGGACTGACGGAAGAACGGCTGAGGGACCAAATTAAGCGAATTAAAGAGTATAATAAGAAATACGATGATATCGAGATTTTTGCGGGGATCGAAATGGATATCCTTCCTGATGGGACATTGGATTACAGCGATGACCTGCTTAAAGAATTGGATATTGTCATCGCCAGCATCCATTCAAGTTTTTCACAAAGCAGGGACAAAATAATGGACCGGCTCAAAACAGCCCTAAGCAACCCGTATGTAGACCTGATTGCCCACCCGACAGGCAGGATCATCGGCCGCAGGGATGGATATGACGTCGATATCGACATGCTCATTGAACTTGCGAGGGAAACGGATACGGCTCTTGAGCTGAATTCCAATCCGAACAGGCTGGATTTATCTGTGGAAAATCTGAAAAAGGCGCAGAAGAACGGCGTGAAAATTTTCATCAATACCGATGCGCACAATATTGAGATGCTGAATCATATGGATATCGGCACTTCCCATGCGATGAAGGCTCGGCTGGCGAAAGATACAGTCATCAATGCCCGCAGCCTTGATGGAATGCTGGAATTTTTAAGAAGAAATGATTAACTAACGATATAGGAGGATTATTCTCCGTGAATAATAAGACATTGAAATCACTTGAGTTTGAAAAAATCCGTGAACAGCTGTATCCATTTGCCGCATCCGACCTAGGAAGAAGGAAGGTCAGGGAATTGATGCCTTCCTCATCCTTCGAGGAAGTCGTGAAGTGGCAGGATGAGACAGATGAAGGAGCGACGATCATCAGGCTTAAGGGAAATGTCCCGGCTGATGGGATCTTTGATATTGTTCCGCATGCGAAGCGGGCAAAAATAGGCGGCATGCTGAGCCCGGTTGAGCTTAAGGAAATCGCCTCCACATTAAGGGCAGGCAGGAGGCTTGAGCGCTTCATCGCCGATATGGTCGAGGATGAAGTGGAACTGCCCCTGCTTGATGCCCTCGTGCAATCCTTCTATGACCTGTCGGATCTGGAAAAACTGATCACGAACGCAATCGGCGACCAGGGAGAGGTTCTCGATTCAGCAAGCGATAAGCTACGGGAGCTGAGAAGGGAGCTTCGCTCCAATGAAGCGCGCGTCCGTGAGCGGCTGGAAAACATGATCCGGTCTTCGAATGCCCAGACGATGTTATCGGACAGCATTATTACGATCCGGAACGACCGTTTTGTCCTGCCCGTTAAGCAGGAATATAAGGGAGTATATGGCGGCATAGTCCATGACCAGTCTTCATCGGGGCAAACGCTGTTCATTGAACCGGAGGCGATTGTTGCGCTGAACAATTCGCTTCAGGAGACGAGGGCCAGGGAGAAGCAGGAGATTGAAAGGATCTTGATCCAGCTTTCCGTGACGGTAGGTGAGTATACTTCCGAACTGCTCCAAAATGTTTATGTGCTGTCCCAGCTTGATTTTATTTTTGCAAAAGCGAAGTATGCAAGCAGCATGAAAGCGACTAAGCCGAAAATGAATAAAGACGGCATCATCAAGCTGTTCAAGGCCCGCCATCCGTTAATCGACCTGAAGGAGGTTGTCGCGAATGACATCTTCCTTGGGGAGGAATTTTCTACGATTGTCATCACCGGACCGAATACAGGAGGGAAGACAGTCACACTGAAAACAGTCGGCCTGTGTACGCTGATGGCGCAGGCAGGCTTGCAGCTACCTGTACTTGACGGTTCCGAAATCGCTGTATTCGAGAAGGTATTTGCCGATATAGGGGACGAACAATCGATCGAGCAAAGCTTAAGTACATTCTCTTCGCATATGGTGAATATTGTTGAAATCCTGAGGGATATCGACGAAAAATCGCTTGTGCTTTTTGATGAGCTGGGAGCAGGGACAGATCCGCAGGAAGGGGCTGCCCTTGCGATCGCCATCCTTGATGAAGTGCATGGTATAGGCGCAAGGATCATTGCTACAACACACTACCCTGAGCTGAAAGCGTATGGATACAACAGGGACGGCGTTGTGAACGCGAGTGTGGAATTCAATGTGGAAACATTGAGCCCTACGTATAAGCTGCTGATCGGCGTGCCGGGACGAAGCAACGCATTTGAAATCTCGCGCAAGCTCGGCCTGCAGGCCTGGGTCATCGACAATGCCAAAGGCTATATCGGCCAGGATACGAATAAGGTAGAAAACATGATCGCATCACTCGAGAAAAGCAGGAAAGAAGCAGAGGAAGAACTCAGTGAAGCGGATGAGTACCTGAGAAGCGCAAAAAAATTGCATCATGACCTTCAACAGGAAATGATTGCATATTACGACCGGAAGGATGCCGAGCTTGAGGCAGCCAAAGAAAAGGCGCAGAAAATCGTCGAGAAGGCGAAGGAAGAAGCGGAAGCCATCATTTCCGAGCTTAGGGAGATGAGGCTCCATAAGCAGGCAGAAGTGAAAGAGCATGAACTGATTGAAGCAAGAAGAAGGCTGGAAGAGGCAGCTCCGGCCATTAAGAAAAAGAAAAAGGCGATAGCAAAATCGCAGCAGCCATTGCAGCCAGGCGATGAAGTGAAGGTGATCAGCCTTAACGGGAAAGGCAGCCTGATCGAAAAAACCGGGGATAAAGAGTGGCTTGTCCAAATCGGCATCCTGAAAATGAAGGTCAAAGAAGACGACCTTCAATTCGTCCAAGCACCGAAAGTGACAGAAACAAAACCGATTGTAACCGTAAAGGGCAAGGACTTCCATGTCAGCCTCGAATTGGACCTGAGGGGGGAACGTTACGAAAATGCCCTTCTGCGTGTCGAGAAATATATCGATGATGCCTTGCTGGCAGGATACCCGAGAGTGTCCATCATTCATGGGAAAGGCACAGGAGCCCTTCGCCAGGGAGTGCAGGAATACTTGAGGAACCATCGTTCTGTCAAAAAAATCCGCTTCGGGGAAGCCGGAGAAGGAGGCAGCGGCGTTACAATCGTGGAGTTCAAGTAACGGGTAAAGGAGCAGAGGAAAATGGATGCTTTTTGGTCGAACAGTTATATTCAAATTGCTGCTTATTGCAGTGTCGCCATTTTATGCGCTGTCGTGTTCATCGCCGTATTTGAAATGGTGACGAAATATAACAACTGGGAAGAAATCAAAAATGGAAATGTGGCAGTTGCGCTTGCGACCGGCGGAAAACTGTTCGGGATCGCAAACATCTTCAGATACTCCATCATACAGCACAACAGCCTGATGGACATGGTAGGATGGGGCGTATTCGGATTCGTTCTGCTTGTTGCCGGGTACGTTATTTTTGAATTCCTTACTCCAGGATTCAAAGTTGACGAGGAAATAAAGAATGATAACCGCGCAGTCGGATTCGTTTCCATGGTAATCAGCATTGCCATCTCGTTTATTGTAGGTGCCGGCATTTCCTGATTGTTCCTGACCTGAAGCATCTGCAGTAAAGCAGATTTGCGAAACATGCAATCGTACCGGGGGGTAGGGCCGGATTGTCTGGCGGAGATCGGAATCATTCATGACCGAAAGGGGTATGGCGTTGGAAAGGTTGGCTAAAGTATTGCTTGCAGTCGCTTCGTGTTTCATTATTATCGGCATACTGTACATGGCTTTCATTGCATGAGTATTAATGGCATCAGAATCCAAAAACCTGAGGGGCATCGGCTCTTCAGGTTTTTTTGTATGCTCACATATCGCCATCTTTTCAAAACCAGAAACGAATTGCAACCAACCAATGATACATTTTTCCTGCAGGAAATATTATTCATATTTGTCACATATTATCGAGTATATTATAATTAGGTTGAATAGTTAGAAAATTTATTCGAGGAGGTTTTTTAATGGAAGAAAAAGTGTGGCACCAACAGTATCCGCCAGAGATACCGACTACCTTGAAATATGGCGATCTCCCGTTACAGACGTACCTGA
>CAKQBC010000023.1 GCA_934215995.1 uncultured Bacillus sp.
CTATTAAATGATTTATGCTACAAACTTTATTCTAGCAATGATTCAAAATATGTTAGAAACTTAAATATAGAAGATATAGAAAAATATTTAGATACTGATGTTTGGAATTATGATATTCAAAGCAATTACAAAACATATAAAAGTAATTTATATTATCCTACAATATGGTCAAAAGAAAAGAATGTAATTATAGATAACACAAATATAAATGGAACTTTAAATAAAAGTGAATCAGTTGAACTAAGTAAGCTAACTTCATATAAAGAAACAACATTAAGTTTAACAACAAAGAACAATTATTGGACTTCTTCATTAATAGAAAACAATTTCAAAGATAAAGAAATGTATAAATTATTAATCAAAAATGAATTATTGTCTACAAGATACACAAGCACAGAAGAAGATAATATAGAATGGGGTTTAATAGGTATAAAAGATTCTTCAGTAATAAAAAATAAACTTTATTCTTCAGATAATGTTAATAAAGAAATAACTGGCTATTTAAGGCCAATCATCACATTAAAAGATAGTGTAATACTAAATTACAAAAATAATCTATTAAGCATAGAATAAAAGACATTAGAATTTCTAATGTCTTTTTTATTAGTTTTCATCTTGATTATATATAATTAAATGATGTTGACTTCTTGTACAAGATACATAATATAAGTATCTTTCTTTATAATTGTATTTATTATCCTTTTTAGTATATACAATAGTTGCGTCAAACTCTAATCCTTTAGCCATATAAGATGGTAACACAACTAGTTCTCTTGTAAAGAATTTAGTATTAGTATTTATAAGAGCTAAGTCTTTCAAGTCACGCTTTAATAACTTATAAATGTCAGCAGCTTCAACATCAGTTTTTGTAATAATAGCAATACTTTTGTTATCTTTCTTTAATGTTTCTATATCATTCATAAGTTGTTCTTTTAAATTATCTTCAACTTTGAATTCAACTGGAATACTTGTATCTCTTCTAATAGCTGATACTAAATTTAATCCAAGTATCTTATTAGCATGTTCAATTATCTCTGGACTAGAACGATATGTTTTAGTTAATTCAATATAATTTGAACCATCAGTAAATATACTTTTTAAATCTTCTAAACTTCTATATTCATAATAAGGATTAATAGTTTGATTTATATCTCCCAATATAGTAAATTTGCTTTTCTTAAGTATTTTCTTTAATAGAATATATTGAAGTTTACTATAATCTTGAGCTTCATCAATAATAGTTTGTTCGATTTGATAATCATTTCCTAAGAAACTTAACAGACTTTTCATATAAACAAATAAGCAAGCATCTTCATAAGATATATCTTTATCAAAATATTGATATAACTCCTTATAAGCGATTACCTTCAGTGCCTGCAATTCTTCCTTAGTCAGCTTCTGTTCGACAGTTGCTATGATTTCTTCCTTGGAAACCGTACCGCTCTCTGCCTGTTCTTTAATTGTTTGCAGTTCCGTTATCCCGATTTTTTTGACGAGGACGCGCGTTGCCTCTTCCTTCGTCTCAAATGGCAGCTCCCCTGCATCTATGCGCTTGCCCTCTTCAATATATGCCTTCAGCTCCGGGTCGCTTTCAATCATCTTCTTGATTTCTTCTTTCTGCCCGCTGTCAGCCAGGCCATCATTCACCATTTCCATGACTTTATCCGAAGCAAGATTTGTCCCGAAATAATACAATCCGTAGCCTGCGCATACTAATAAAGCAAGAATAACAAAAACCGCCCTGACGAATTTTTTCATGTACACATCCCTCCCGCATTTCATGATCTGCTTATTCTCCCAACACTATAACACACTCTTACCCCGATTGTTTTCGCAATTGTCAATCTATTACAACCAATACTATAATGATATCAAACATACCTGACTTTCATTAAAAAGGAGGAGAATGAATATGAGCGTTTCCGAAAAACAAATAAGCCGCCAGCACATACTTGATGCCGATGCCTCCCTTTTGGCCGAGATGATCCACAACCGCGAAATCACTTCACTATTTGCCACCCAAACTTACATTGCCCGCATCCAGGAAATAAACCCTTTCATCAACAGCCTGGTCGAAGACAGATTCAGCCAAGCAATCAAAGAAGCAGAAGCAGCCGACGAGAGCATCCGTAACGGTACCGCATCCGGAAGGCTTTTCGGGGTACCGGTCAGCATGAAGGAATGTTTCGATGTTGCCGGAATGAAGACAACCGGGGGCCTAAAGCACCTGGCCACTGAAACGAAATACCGGGATGCCGCCATAGTTGCATTGCTTCGGGGCGAAGGGGCGATCATTCTTGGCAAAACCAATACGCCCGCTCTTTGCTTCTACCAGGAGACGGACAATAAGTTATACGGAAGGACAAACAACCCTTGGAATCTATCCAGAACGGCAGGAGGGTCGAGTGGAGGAGAAGGGGCACTGATAGCTGCAGGAGGGGCTGCTGTCGGCATCGGGTCGGATATAGGAGGCTCCATCCGGTTTCCCGCTCATTTCAACGGCGTGGTCGGCTTCAAAAGCGGCAAGCATCAGGTCAGTTATGAGGGGGGCTTTCCGCCCGTCACAGAACCCCTTCAGACAAGGATGCTCGGAGTCGGAGCAATGGCTAAAACAGTGAGGGATGCAATTCTGATCAACGAAATCCTTACACAGCAAGTCCCTGAAAGCAAATATCTTCATTCCTTCGACATCCTCATGCCAGTGGATGAAGTAGCATATCCTGTAAACCCTGCAACCAGGCAGACCTTGGACCTGATTAAAGCTTTTCTTGAAAAACAATTTACGGTTCTCGATGAACAGCCTCCCTACTACGAGGCCTCTTCCCTCATATGGCAGCTGGTCATGTCCATTGATGGGGCCCGGGAGATAGCCGGCATTGCTTACGGACAGAACAAGCCGCAAGCCGCACGGGACTATGTGACAGAAAAGCTATTCCGCAGTTCAGACCTTCCCCACTTCTTGACATGGGCACTGATAGGCGCCAACCTTTTCAAGCCAGGCCCGGAGCAAATGAAGGAACTTAGCGACACCATCCGGGAGGGTGATAAAGCACTTTCAAGAGAATTGAATAACCGCCTGCTTATCCTTCCTGTCTATCACAGCCCTGCCCCTGAACACGGAAAACTATATAAAGAAATCTTTTCAATAAGGAAAACGTATATGAAGTATATGCCTTTTACCGCCTATGCAAATGTATGGGGACTGCCGGCTTTGACCATCCCTGTGGGGGAGGACATCGACGGTATGCCGATCAGCATCCAGATTATTGGACTTGAAGGAAATGAAAATGCCATTTTCCAGCTTGGCGCATTGCTGGAGGGGAATTTCCGCAGATATAGACGGGCAGAGCCGGCCATAGAGTAATGGCCGGCTCCCACTTGAATAAGACTTACCGAAATGATGTATTGTCATTCGAATAATGGTGTATCCATCTTAACGTCTATTGCCGCCAGCATCAAATGCAGCTGGGCCCGATGGTGATAAAAGTGGGCAATAACCTCAAGCAGCCATTCATACCGGGTATAGGAAACGCCCCAATAGGAATCCATCGGCTCGGCCAGCTCATTTTCGCTAAAAGAGAGATATACATCTTTAAGCTTTCCAAACCCTTCAGAAAGGGCCTTTTCCATCCCTTCCAGCGTTTCCTCTGCATTCACCTCATAAAACCGGTCCATCTCTTCCTTACTGCTCCCATTCATAATCAGCAAGTCCGCCTTCATCAGTATCGATAAATGGGAAGCCAGTTCGCCGATGCTCCTTTTCCCCGCGAACGGCCTTTCTGCAAGCATCGGTTCAGCCATGCAGGCGAACATTTTTGAGGCAGAAGCTACGGCTATTTCCAATTGATGAAGGGCGGCTTTTATATACATCAGCGCCTTCCTTTCAGGCAATGCAGGGCTACAGCTGCAAGTGCAGTGATGCCCGGTACGATTGCCTTCTCGCTGAACACTACGCCTGGGTGATGAAGCGGAAGTGCCGAGTCTTCCCGTTCATCGCGGGTGCCCAGCCGGAACATCATTCCCGGTACCTTCTCAAGGTAAAAAGAGAAATCCTCTCCTCCAAGTGATGGTTCCTTAAGCTCCCGGAGGGCATTCGGCCCCATTTCTTCAATGATCGCCTGGCTTCCGAGCTCGACCAACCCATCGTCGTTCACCAGGGGCGGTGAACCAAGATGGTACGTGAGCTTTGCTTTCCCCCTCATTGCTGCAGCACTGTTCGTAACGATCCGCTCGAGTATATCAGGCATCTTTGCCCTTATTTCTGGATTGATGGTCCTGACAGTACCCCTCATCTTGACGCTTGACGGAATCACATTACTGACGCTTCCCCCATGTATAGCTCCGATCGTCACAACGGCTGACTCCGTCGGCGGGATTTCCCGTGAGACGATTGTCTGGATAGTTGATATGATGTTGGCTGCGATCGGCAATGGATCGATACACATATCAGGGTGAGCGGCATGGCCCCCCTTCCCCTCGATTTCAATCTCAATCTCATCAGCTGAAGCGCACATTGGACCTTTCCGGACCCCTATGATTCCTTCAGGCAATTTCGGCCATGTATGAAGGCAAAACATGAAATCGACACGCGGATTTTCCAATGCCCCTTCTTTCATCATATTGGCAGCACCGAGCGCCTTCTCCTCAGCCGGCTGGAAGATGAACTTGACGTTCCCCTGGATTTGATCCCTCAATCCGCTCAGCACATTGGCGGCGCCCAACAGAACAGCTGTATGCATATCATGTCCGCACGCATGCATCACCTGTTTATTCTTTGATGAAAAAGCCAGCTCTGTTTGCTCTTCAATCGGCAAAGCATCCATGTCCGCACGCAAACCGACAGTCCGCCCCGGCTGTTTGCCTTTCAGCAGGCCGACCACTCCTGTCCCGCCAACTTCAGTGCGCACCTCCATTCCGAGGTTTCCCAAATATTCAGCAACCAATTTGGCTGTTTCAAACTCAAACAGAGAAAGTTCCGGATTCTTGTGGATTTTTCTCCGGATTCCGATGATTTCCTCCTCTATTCCCCTTGCTATTTCCATGATTCCCATTCCCATCGATTCCTTTCTTCATGAGAAGTTTAATCTGTAAGATCCCTGCTTGCTTTCAGCCGGTGACCAGATAATCCCCTGCCAACTGAGTATCTTCTATACTTCGCATTTTCCCCGTTATGTAAAAAATATGTATGTTTCCCCCATTTTGAACCGTTTATATCAATTAATCAATCGTTTGATTAATCATTTGCACATAAATACTAATTCAGGATAAATAACCAATTTTAGAAAAAATTATATTTAGTACCTTGCAATAAATAGTACCACATGTAATACTATAGTTATTAGAAAATAATTACATTTATGAAAGGAGTCTCCACTTTGAATGTCCAATTCAAAAAAGGCGTATTGGAACTTTGCGTTCTTGTTCTGCTGAAGAACAAAGACCGGTATGGTTATGAACTGGTCCAGAACATTTCAGATAAATTCGAGATATCAGAGGGCTCTGTTTACCCCCTTCTGCGCCGATTAACGAAGGAAGAATACTTCACAACCTATTTAAAGGAATCTACGGAAGGCCCATCCCGGAAGTATTACCGGCTGACAGACAAAGGACAGACATACAGAAGGCAGCTCGTTGAAGAATGGATGGATTTCAGTAAAGCTGTGCACGAAATTATCAAGGAAGGTGAATCAAATGAATAGGAATCAGTTTCTAACACTGCTAAAACAGCAGCTTTCCCATCTTCCGGAAGAGGAAACGGCCGATATCCTCTCCGACTATAATGAACATTTCGAGATTGGGCTGTCAGAAGGGAAAACAGAGGAGGAAATTTCCGGCAAGCTTGGATCCCCCCAGAATATTGCTAAAGACCTTCTTTTATCGAACTCAATTGGAAAAGTGGAGCGCAATCCAAACGCCGGCAATATAATTAAAGTCATCATCGCCTCCATCTCCGTAAGCCTCTTCAACTTAATCATTGTCCTGGGCCCGGCAGTCGCCTTGGCCGGAATACTATTAGCTGGTTGGGCGGCATGCTTTGCTTTCGTAACTGCTCCTCTCATGCAAGGGGCTGGATACCTGCTGTTCGGATATGCATTTTACGCATTTGAATTTTTCATCAGCATAGCTTTATGCGGATTCGGAATACTGCTCGCATATGGGATGTATATTGCCTCACGCTGGAGCGCTAAAGCGTTCGTCAAGTATTGCAAATGGAATTTATCAATTGTCAGGGGAGGCGCAAAGCATGCATAAAAAAGTGATTGCTTTTGCTGTTTTTCTAATTTCGGTCGGTTTGATAGGCAGTGCCATTACTGCGAAGGGATATTTATCTGAGCCGGAAGAACTCGAAACAGCGGAATTCGCACAAGACCAAATCCATTCCATTTCAATAGACACGGACATAAGCGCGATAGAATTTCTTCCTTCTGAATCAGATATAATCAAGATTGAATCCTTCTATGGCAAAAATAAAAAACCTGCCGAAGCAGGAATCCAGCAGGGTACACTCCGCATAAAGGCACAGCAGCAGGGACAGTTTCAACTCGGATTCAATTGGAAAAGCAATAACCAGAGAATCATCGTCCATCTCCCCAAGAAAAACTTCAGCAGCATTACCATCAACAATGAAGTAGGCAAAACAATCCTTACAGAAATCAATGCAAAGACGCTTACGGTCGAAACGGAGACCGGTTCTGTCAAGCTCATCCGTACCAGCGCCGACAACTTGGATGTATCTACGGAGGTTGGTTCCATTGCCGTAGATGACAGTACTGGAGCAATGGAACTGGAAAGTGAAACCGGTTCAATTGAAGTGAAAACCGATGCACTCAGCCATAACCTGAATGCATCTACAGAAATCGGCTCAATCAAGGTAATCACCAGACAACTGCCGGAAAACATTTTCATCACAGCCCATTCGGAACTCGGCAGCACACGCATACTCGGAGAAAAAACTACTAGCTACAAACACGGCAATGCCGCTTATGAAGCAAAACTGAATACCGAAACAGGGAGCATCCGTGTTGAACAGGATTAAAGCCCCCTGCAAAAGACAAAAACGGCCGATAACCGCCGCATGATTATGGTACAATCGTTTGATAGAACATTCAGAAAAGAGGGGCTGTGGGAAGATATGTTCACTTATACAATTGATCAGGAACTGTCATTAAAGCTCGTTGAAACCGGCGATGCAGGCCGGATATTTGAATTGACGGATCAATCGCGCACCTATTTGCGGCAATGGCTCCCTTGGGTTGATTTCACCAAAACGCCCGGTGATTCCCTGGAGTATATCGAGATGTCCAGAAAGGCCTATTCAGAAAAAAGAGGCATGAATGCCGCCATCCTCTTCCAAGGGCAAATAGCAGGGATTGCAGGCTACAACCATATCGACTGGACAAACAAAACGGTTTCCATCGGATATTGGCTCGGCCATGAATACCAGGGTCACGGCATTATGACAAGAGCCGTTCAGGCTCTGACGAATTATGCGATTCTCGATTTGCATTTAAACCGGGTTGAAATCCGCGCTGCCACGGAAAACGCCAAAAGCCGGTCCATTCCGGAACGGCTGGGTTATACGTATGAAGGATGCATCAGGCAAAACGAATGGCTATATGATCATTATGTCGACCACGCTGTCTACGGCATGCTTGCTGATGAATGGACTTCCGAGGAAGCCCGGCAAACAGCCGGATTATGATGTTCAGCTCTTTATAGCTTACTTAAGGCTGCCATATCGGCAGCCTTTATCTTGGCCTCGCGACGATTCCATTATGGACCTTAATATAACCGTGCCTCAGGATATCAAATCCCCCTTCATACACGTACAGGCCCATCTGCCGGATATCCATCAGCTCACGGTACGTATGGTTCATCACATCCGCCATGATTGTATAGAACAATTTCGATTTCATCTGGGCACGAGGGGTCGTCATGATCACATATCCGTTCGGCTTGAGGAATTTTCTGTGCCAATCCATGACTTCCTGCTTATATTCATCTGGGAAATGCTCAAGCAATCCTACACTGAGTACGATATCAAATTCTTTTCCGAAGGAAAGATTGCGGATGTCCTCCACCAAAAATTCAACGTTCATTTCATCTTTATGCCATACCTTCGGATGCCCGGAGGATGGATTCACCCCTAAGAAAGGGTATCTTTCCGGAAAATGGCCGAACCGGTCCGTTTTGCAAAACTCATCATAATCGACCATCACAATTTCCCCGCCTGGATACATCGCCTGTAGCTGCATGGCTTCATACCCTTCTGCAGCCCCTAAATATAAGATCCGCGGCTTCTGAACATCAAGCCCTTCAAATAGTGCCCGTTTTCCCCGGGGGTCCCATATTCCGTCGCTTACCCGATGGACGTAATTCCAAATATACAGTTGAATCGTCTCTCCAAGCGCCTCCTTCACCTCAGCCATATGAAACTTCTTAAAATGCCCCCACATCTCCGTTTTTTTAGCGGACAGTTCCGAAGGCACATCCTTTGCGAACCATTCATGGAAGGAGCGGTTAAAGAATTCCCAGGAAGTCTTCACCGGCATTGCGCCATTTTTGGATTCCCAATTCTTCTTCGATTCAGCTACCGTCTTTACCTCATATGGCTTCCCTACATCCTTCCAGGTCAATTGCGACCAATCCGATACCTGATTGGCCTTAAAGAATTTATCGAGATCATTGCTATTCGGATGGCGAAGGTCGACCCGATAACTCGGTGTCAATTCCGTACGCCATAAATCGCTTTCGGAATACCCAATAGGCGAAGCATGTACGTCAAGCATCCTAATCAACTCCCTATCTATAAAAATAAAAGGCAAAGCTGCTTCATTTTACTTCCATAAAACTGAATTCCCTCCTGTTCAGTACTGTTATAATAGATATGTAATATGTATTAGTAAGGAGGAAATCCTATGATTCGATTCGGAATAATCGGCACTAACTGGATTACTGATAAATTTCTCGATGCAGCTTCGCAAATAGACGGGTTCACTCTGTCTGCTGTGTATTCAAGAACAGAAGAAAAAGCCAAATCTTTCGCCGGCAAATATAATGCTCCGCATATCTTTACAGATATCGAAGCTATGGCCCGGAGCGGTGAGGTTGATGCTGTCTACATTGCATCCCCAAACTCACTCCATGCCGAGCAGGCCATTCTCTGCATGAACAACGGGCTGCACGTACTTTGCGAAAAGCCGCTTGCATCCAATGAAAAAGAAGTTTCACAAATGATCGAAGCTGCCAGAAGAAATGATGTCCTGCTTATGGAAGCCCTGAAAACAACCTTTATCCCATGCTTTGCCGCCATACAGGAGCACCTGCATAAAATTGGTCCGGTACGCCGCTACACGTCCCAATTTTGCCAATATTCATCCCGCTATGATGCGTATAAGCAGGGGGAGGTCCTGAATGCCTTCAATCCGGCATTTTCGAATGGTTCATTGATGGATATCGGCATCTATTGCCTCTATCCGCTTCTTTACTTATTCGGCGAACCTGACCGTTTATCCGCCTCAGCAACTATGCTAGAATCCGGCGTTGACGGCCAAGGGAGCATTTTGATGACTTATCCTGGGATGGAGGCGGCCATCTTTTACTCGAAGATCACCCAGTCCAATCTTCCTACCGAAATTCAGGGGGAAAAAGGAAGCATCATCATCAACAAAATCAGCTCTCCTTCGAAGATTACCATTGAGTACTTGGACGGCACTGCTGAAGATGTTACTGTCCCTCAGGAAGAAAACACAATGTATTATGAGGCACAGGAATTCATCAGCCTGATTCATGCCGGTAAAAAAGAATCTGCTGTAAACACCCATAAACTGTCCCTTCTTGCCGCCAAAGTCATGGACGCTGCACGCAAACAGATTGGAATCAGTTATCCTGCCGATTCTGAATAATAACTGCCGGATATACCGGCACAAACGGAAAGGACGCTTTGTGAAACAGCGTCCTTTCCGTTTGCAGAATTCATTGCCGAAACGCATGTATGCGTGCAAGCAAATCGCACGCCTGCTACTCCTTTTTTAGTAAGGGAGCTTCCAGCGTCATCTGCTCCTCGAAAACGAGGGGATTTCTCTCCAATTCTTTCTTTTCCTTTGAAAAGACAACAAACATACCGTACGGGATCAACAAAAGAGAGGCCCAGCCGCCATAATAAAAAACTTGCGCTATAAACGACACTATTTCTCCAGCTGACATATTACCACCCTTTCCATTAACTATTATTTCCTATATTATGTCTAAAATGTGAACATTGCAAGCGTTTTCATACATAAAAGTAAAAAATAGACATATCTTACTGATATTTATAAAAATGAGGGGGCTCAGGAAAATCTGTCTTTCTAAAGTACTAGCCGGCATGAACATCATGCGGTTTTCACTTTTAGCAGCAAAAGAACCGCCTGCTTCAGCAGACGGTCCAGTGTGTAGACAAATATAATTTTGAGCATTTTCTATGAAATTTTACTTCAGACTGATTGAAAACGCTTGTCAGTCAAGGCGCGCCAGACCGGCGAAGACGCGAATAGAATAAGAGGTTCATGAGCGGACGAGCCGGGCAAGCAACGAAGAATGCGAGCGTTTGTCAACAGTCTGAACCGCCTGCTTCAGCAGACGGCCCTTAGTAATGAATGAATATTTATTTTGATTGTGTTGCAGACGGAAGCTCTCCAACCGTAAGCTTTACCGCTGCATAAACGGCCGATCCCAACAAAAGGGCGGATGATATCAGAAATGGGATGGCAATTGTCGTATACTCGGCAATATACCCCACAGCCAATGCAGAAAAGCCGAAGAACAGGGCAATCAAAGCGCTTTGTGCAGCATATATCTTGGGCAGCGATTCTACAGGCACACTGCTCTGCACAATGGTTTGCACCGCAACCCCCTTTAAGGACTCGGCGACTCCTGAAATCATGCTGAAAACCAAAGCCAAAATCGGAAATGTCGTTAAACCGAAAAGAGCTGTGGCAATTCCGACGATGAAACTGGCGGACACGACTGCCATCTTCAGATGCTTGCCGATATAAGACGAGAGTTTCATGCCAACGAGGCCCCCTGCAAGCATCCCGATAAAGAAACTGGCGTTTATGTAGCCCCACCAGGCTTCTCCTGCCTGCAGCTGTTCCTGGACATACACATATATGACAGCCGCAATCCAGACCGTACTCGCGACCGATTCCAGAACAAATACAATGTGGATGGAACGGAGTGCGGGAACTCTCCAGATCATTCCCCACCCTTCTTTAAGCGATTGCATTTTCGATACCGGATTGGCAGATTGTTCTTTATCCGTTTGTAGCGGATCCCTGATCAGCACCATCAGAACAGTGGATATCATAAACAACAGGATAGTCGCCGACAGGACTGCTCCTCCGCCGGCCATAGCTACAGCCACGCCGCCTAAAGCCCATCCCCCGGTAAAAACAATTTGGTCCAGGACGGCAACAAAGCTGTTTGCTTTTACAAGCTCATCACTTTTCACAAGCCTTGGAAGCATCGCATTTTTGGCCGGATTTGCCCAGCCGTCCAAAAATGAAATGAGGAACACAAGTGAAAAGACCAATGCAAGGTTCATGGATTCCGCTTCATTGAAGTAATGCAGGCCCAACGCCAGCAATAAAAGTGTCTTCCCTGCCTGCGACCATGCAAGCAGGCTTTTCAGGCGGACTTTATCAATCAAAAGGGGCGCCGCGAACCCGCTTATGAATTGGGCCATTGTATTGGTGAATGGAAATAAGGCTGCAACAGCAGCCGATCCATTTATGCCATAGATAGCCGAAATCATCCCGACCACGTAAAAAACATCCCCGCAATTAGCCAGCAGCTGGCCGGCCCAAAGGAACGTAAATGATTTATTCTTCATTTTTGGTTGTCTACCTTTCTACCTTTTTATAGTCTCGTATATTCAGGTAGACCTTACATGCGCCTTCCTCCTCCAATATCCGAATATGAAATGCACCCTCTTCTTACACTCGCCTCACCCCAAATAAGATTAATCTTTTATTTTCAATGAAAGTTATATGGTTTCATGACAAGCCCGCTTCTGAAAATGCCTGATGCGGAGAAATTTCCATAGCGGATTTCTCCTCTCCGGAAGGAACGAAGCCCAAAGCTATTGTAATTAAGTAAATGATGAGGAACGATGCAATAAAACTTCCCACAATCGCCAATGTCAATTTACATATATTAAGCATTCGTTTTCCTGCCTTTCACTGTTATATTCGTTTTCTAGTATGTATTCTCCTACCACTAAAAACATTCTTTCAAACTTTCACACTGAGGGCAGGCAGACAGAGCCGCGATGCCGCCTCTGCAACCCTATTCAAAAAAAAGACCCGCTGTTAGCGGGCGGCCTTAATCCATATAAATCATCTTTTTCGTCATTCCCCCGTCAATGACCATGTTCGTCCCATTGATGAAATCATTTTCCTTAGCCGTCAAGTACAGGCAGGCCCGGGCGATTTCTTCAGGTTTTCCTACCCTGTTCGAAAAGTGCTGGCTGTGGTCTGTTTCGGACAAGGCATTATAATCGCCTGTTTCAATCCAGCCGGGGGATATGGCATTCACCGTTATGCTGTCTTCCGAAAAGGAGGCAGCCAACGCATGCGTGAGTGACACGATGCCTCCCTTCGATGCTGCGTACAGCTCCGTATCCGGTTCAGACATCAAATGGCGTGTGGAGGCAATATTGACAATGGCACCGCCTGTTTCATTTTCCCTCATGTATTTCGCAGCTTCACGGGAAGCGAAAAAGACACTGCGCAAATTGGTGTTCAACACATCATCCCATTCTTCAACCGTGATTTCATAAGGGGACTTCCAGAGCATCTTGCCGGCGTTATTGATCAGAATATCGATTGTCCCGAAATGTTCCTTTGCTTTATGCATCAGCCGCTGGATTTCTTCATAAACCTTGATGTCCGTCCTTACAAAAATGGCCTCTGCCCCGCTTTCCCGCAGGTATTCCGCCTGCCTTATCCCCTTCTCTTCATCAACATCTGCAAGCACAACCCTGCAGCCTTCCCTGCAATATAGTTCCGCTATGGTTTTGCCGATTCCGTTTGCCGCACCTGTGACTATGACTGTATGTTTCTTCAATTTCCAGCTCCCCCTTCAGGATTGATTCCTTTTCACTGATTTTAGTTTAACAAATTTTCAACAGGCTAAATAAGGAACAGTGCAGAAATACACTGATTGGAGGGCACATGATGAAAATCTTTATATTCGGGGCCAATGGCCAAATCGGAAAAAGGCTGGTCGACCACCTTCTTGAAGACGGACAGCATACAATTACAGTCGGACTAAGAAAAGAGGAGCAATTCCCTTACTTCGAAAAGAAACAGGCTAATCCTGTATTGGTTGACCTGGAGGATACAGTCGATCATATCTCCGAAAAACTGGCGGGGGTCGATGCTGTCGTCTTTACAGCCGGTTCCGGTGGAGGGACAGGTGCGGACAAAACGTTATTGATCGATTTGGACGGGGCTGTAAAAACAATTGAAGCAGCCGAAAAAACGAATGTAAATCAGTATGTGATGGTGAGCGCGTTCGGAGCAGGTGACCGCGCTACTTGGAATGAACAGATCAAACCTTATTATGTAGCGAAATATTATGCCGATCAGGCATTGGAAAACAGCTCACTCAATTACACGATCATACGCCCTGGCGCCCTGACCAATGAGCCGGGCAAAGGTTCCGTTTCCTTTGACAACCAGGATGATTTCCATATCTCAAGGGATGACGTCGCCGCTGTCATTGCAGAGGTCATCGGCAGGGATAACGCACACCGGAAAGCAATCAACCTGTTACCCGGAGATGTGCCTGTAAAGGAATTAGCCGAAAATATTTAATGCAAAATAAAAGGAACAGGCCGACAACGCCTGTTCCTTTCATCAATATTATTCTTCTTCCACCACAAACTCCCTGTACCTTTCAAAATCCGCCTTTTTGCATTCCATCTTCAGCAACGTGCCATCTGCTTCATAGTCTGTTTGCTGCACATGTGCGTGTTCATTCAGGTAAGATACGACTTCGCCCCTGTCAAAAGGGATCCGCATTGTGCAAGTTACATAATCCTTGAAGATGTGCTCACGGATCAATGCCGTCAGTTCGTCTATCCCGATTTTTTGCTTGGCGGACATGATCACCCTGTCGTTTTCCACCCTTGGAAATTCTACCCCTGCCTGGTCTGCCTTATTATAGGCATAGATGGTCGGCACCTCTTTTACACCAATGCTGTTCAGCGTCTCTTTTGTCGTTTCAATCAGCTGGCTGTAATTCGGATTTGAGAAATCCACCACGTGGATGAGCAGGTCGGCATCCGCGGCCTCCTCCAAAGTGGACCGGAATGCTTTGACCAAATGATGGGGCAGCTTTTGCACAAAGCCGACCGTATCCGTAAGCAGAAACTCCTTCTGGTCAGGCTGGCGGATGCTCCTGATGGACGTATCGAGTGTTGCGAACAGCATATCCTTTTCGAATACCTGTTTCGCTTCCGTTTTATTGAACGTTTCCAGCATGCTGTTCATAATTGTCGATTTACCGGCATTTGTATACCCGACAAGGGATACAACCGGAAGTTCATTTTTCTTCCTCTGCCTTCTTTGCACTTCGCGCTTGGAAACAAGGGAAGCAAGTTCCTTATTCATGGCAGCCATCTTATCTTCGATTTTCCGGCGGTCAAGCTCCAGCTTCGTTTCCCCGGCACCCCGGTTCGCCACTCCGCCGGCGCCTGCTCCCCCCTGCCGGCTCAGGGATGCCCGCAGCCCGACCAGGCGGGGAAGCATGTATTGCAGCCTTGCCACTTCCACCTGAAGCTGCGCCTCTTTCGTTTTCGCCCTTCTGGCGAATATATCAAGAATCAGCATCGTCCGGTCAATCACCTTGCACTCAAGGTCCTTTTCCAGATTGCGGATCTGTGATGGCGACAATTCATCATCAAAAATGATCGTATCGGCCTCCAGTGCTTCCTTCATAGCGGAAAGCTCCTGGATTTTGCCTGTGCCTATATAGTGG
>CAKQBC010000024.1 GCA_934215995.1 uncultured Bacillus sp.
GACCATTGACTGCATGAGCCCTGCCACTTTTTCAAGTTCGGCAAATGCTCTAGAATGGATGACGCCGCTCCCTGCATGGATAATCGGGAAGTTGGCTTTGAACAGCATTTCAGCGACAGCATCCAATTGCTCTTCCGAAGCACCTGGCGGCTGCGCAAGGCGGTATTGCCCCGGTCTTAGGAATTGGATATCACATTTGACTTTCGTGTTCAGTATATTTTCCGGAATATCGATATGGACGACGCCAGGACGCCCTTCAAAGCATTTCCGCAAAGCCATCCTCATCATTTCAGGAATTCTTTCAAAAGAAGGGACGGTTTCACTCCACTTAGCGATTTTCCCGATTGTCCCGGTTTGATCGAAACACTGGTATGTGCCGCCTCGATCTGGATACATGATTCCGGTCCTTCTTGAGCTTGTGATGACCAGAACGCGATTGCCTTCAGCTTCTTCAACAACAATGCCCGGCAGAATATTGGCAACGCCAGGACCGTTGCTGGCCATGCAGACACCCAGCTTTCCGGTTAATCTTGCATAGGCTCCCGCCATATGTGCCGCGCTTGTTTCATGCCGGGGTGTAATCAGGTCGATGCCATAGTTCTGCAGGTTTGAATAAAATCCGAAATACGTGCCATCTAGAATTCCGAAAACTTTTTCAACTTGTTCCATGCTCAGCATTTTGGCGATTACTTCGCCGCCACTCATTTCTGCCATATTAACGCCTCCATTTAATTATATATATTGTTTTTTGTGCAGATTTCGCAGTTTGTCCGTCAGCTTATCGAAAATAAGCTCGATATCTTCCTTGTCCGGTATTCTGCGATTGGATGCAATGCCATTCCCGCTCAGTGCATGATCGGCGACTTCCGGAATGGATAAGGCGAATGATTCAGGATTGCCTATATACGTGGCTCCATGATCATAAATCCGGAAACGGGCATTGAGGCCTTCCACAAAACGTAATGTAAGTTCAGCCAGTTCGGATGTGCTTCCTTCTTTCGGAAAACCGAGAGCGATAGCTATTTCGGCGTATCTTTCCCGGCAGCTGTCCAATCCGAACTCGATAACGAGAGGATGCAAAAGGGCGACGCTCAAACCATGGGGAATCTGAAACTTTGCTCCGAGAGCCCTGCCGGCCGCGTGTGCCAGGTTTGTTGATGAATTAGAAAAAGCAATTCCGGCAAATGTACTGCCAAGCAGCAAATCAGCATAAATCTTTTCATCATCCGTCCGATCATATGCATGGGGGAGGGACCTGCTGATCAGCCTGATTGCGTGCAATGCATAAAAATCCGTCACTTCATTTGCTGCTGTAGATACATATGCTTCAACAGCATGTGTAAAGGCATCCAGCCCTGTGAACGCAGTAATGTCGGGCGGCAGCCCTTTTGTCCATCTCGTATCAAGAATGGCTGCATCAGGCAAAAAGGAAGGGTGTCCGGGATTTCGTTTTCTGCCGTTTTCGGTAATGACCATTACTTTGGTTGCTTCTGAACCAGAACCGGCTGTTGTTGGAACAGCAATTAATGGCAGCCGTTCAACCAAGTCTCTGGTGTGGATCGTTTCAAGCGTTTCTTCCTCGTTTACAGAGAAAACAGATACGGCTTTAGCCAAATCGATGATGCTGCCCCCTCCGATGGCGGCAATGCCATCGCAATGATGTTCCTTGAGTTTTTTGATGGCCCGCAGGACGTTTTCAAAAGTTGGTTCGCCCTTTGGAGGGATAAATACGCAATAGGGAATCTTTTTTTCTGACAATAGTAATGGAATGTGATTTCTTTCTGAAAGTGTGCCTGAAACAATGAGGAATAACTTGTTGATGTTCAACTGCGGGATAATTTGGACTAGCTGTGCTGTGCTGTGATGTCCAGAGATGATGGTAGAAGGCAAATCAATTTTACCAATCAAATGATTTCTCCTTTCCGGCACAATGAAAGTGCTTTCATTTTATGATCCACTGTTTTTTCCTTTTTGTTTGGATCCGGAAGCTGTACAGTTCAGGCTTGAAGCTGCTTGTGTAGTATTCGACTGTTTCGCCAAAAGAGTTGCGTATCATCCGTTCTACGAAGATGATATTCGTACCCGATGGGATCTGAAGCTGCAGTGAGTCGTATTCAGATATTTCTTTACATGAAATGATTTGTTCTGCTTCGTAAATATCGACTCCGAGTTCATTTTCAATGAGGTCGTAGATAACGGCATTTTCTAAATCAAATGCTTCCAGCCTGTTGCCGATGTCCGGTGAATAATAATGTCTTTCGACAGCGATCGGTAAGCTGTTGGCTGTCCTAAGGCGTGCGATGGAGTAAAAAGTTGGTTCCTGGAGGAAGTCTGAAGCTGCTTTCGGTTCTGTCGCCATGCCGCTGTACAACAGAGTCGAACCGGGGTTCATACCCATGCTTTTAATTGTTTCTGTCAGGCTATGCAGGGAATTGAGCGAATCCTGTACAGCTGAATTAGTTGTGGAAATATAAGTGCCTTTTCCATGGATTTTTTTCAATAACCCTTCGTTGACGAGGTGGGCAATGGCTTCACGTATTGTGGTCCTGCTTACGGAAAACCGGTCCATCAGCTCTCTTTCACTTGGAATTTTCTCGTCGTAGTGTTTAGCATGGATTTCCTTTCTTAAAAGCTCTTTAATTTGGGCATGGAGCGGAATAGGGTTGTTGGCATTGATCATTGGCATACCCCCTTTACATACGATTGATCGTTACGTCATAACGTCCGTACCAGTTATTTTGCAACTGTCACAGAATATTCAAAATTCTTACAGTGATTATATAAAGCGCTTACATAAAATGCAATGATATTTTCAGTTTACTAAAAAATATATTTATATAGTTAGTGGAGCAGAGATGGATATGAAAGGCTGAATGCTCCGTAATGGGATAGAAGAACATGGCGCGCTCCTAATGAACCGCCATGTTCACCTGCATTGATGGTTAAGAAGAAATATATGCACTAGCCTTTATAAGAATGAATATACGCGGAAAGATCTGTCACACTTTCTTTTTGAAAATTCCGATCAATAAAAGGATGATTCCGAGCAAGAAGATGCCAGGGAAGAGAATCAGTGCAATGCCTAAAGCCCCGAACCCATCGCTTATCGTAAGACTGATGGACCATCCGAGAAACGGAGCGAACAGGAACGCGGTGAGAAGCCCCCAAACGATATACTTTTGTTTGTTGCTTTTACGCAATGTAAGAATAAATCCAAGGTACACTCCAATCAGGGGAATAACCAATGCAAATAAAAAATCGTTCATAAACGTCCTCCAATCTGATTCGCTTCCAGCATGAGAGATTTCTTATTTCTAACCGTATTCTCCATTGCTTTCAGGTTATATGTTTATTTTACAATTTATTGAAAATTTGGTCAAAAATATATGCTATTCAAAGCATTAATGGCGGGTTTCTGAAAAATTTCCCGGGAAAATCAGCAGGCAGCACATAGAAAATGTCGAACTATAGAAAGGGATTTCAATCCTTATTGGCGGATCATTTCTATCCCTCTTCAATTGTATATGTTGCTTGGTAAGAACTTATTTCTAGGCAAGAAAGAATGCATTTTAAACCTGCCGCAGCTAAGCATGGAATGACCAGCTATTCATTCGCTGATGCCTTATGCTATTAACAAGGAGTGATTCATATGTTTTGGATTGAAGCCATACAGAAGGCGATTGATTTTATGGAAAAGAATTTGACAGAACCGATTACGGTGGATGACATTGCCAGGGAGGCTAATTTTTCAACGTTCCATTTCCAAAGGACCTTCACCATTTTGACGGATACATCTATAGGGGAATACTTGCGGAGAAGGAGATTGACAATGGCTGCCCAGGATCTGTTTCAAACGGATGATAAAATCATAGATATCGCCTTCAAATATGGGTATGATACTCCGGAAGCCTTCGCCAAAGCTTTTCGCCGCCAGCATGGCCTTTCGCCAACAGATGCGCGAAAATCTTTGAAGAAGGTCAAATCATATAACCGTCTCGCCATTCAGGTGAGCTTGAAGGGGGCAGAACCGATGAAGTATGCGATTGTGGAGAAAGAAGCGTTTCGATTGGCCGGAATTAAGAGGGAATATTCATTGGATAATGAAGAGAATCTGAAAGGGATTCCGAAGCTTTGGGATGAAGTGAACAGTGACGGGACTTGCGATGAACTAATCAGGTTAAACAATGGGGATTTGAGGGCGATTTTGGGGGTCTGTGTGGTGCCGGAAGAGCGGAGGAATCAGAATCTCATTGAATATTGGGTTGCTGCTGAGTATGCAGGGGAGGAACCTGATGGGTTCCAGAAAATCGACATTCCGGCATCGAAGTGGGCTATTTTCGAAGTGCATGGGGCTATGCCGGATGCGATCCGGAAAGTTTGGAAACAAATTTTCTCCGAATGGTTCCCATCCAATGGTTACGAGCATGCCATAGGGCCTGAATTGGAAGTCTATCCGCCAGGAGATCCATCGAGTGAAACCTACTATTCGGAAATATGGATACCCGTTATGTGAGTGGAAGTCCGTGAGGTATGCCGAATTTGGGCTTAACCTGGCAGGAAAGCCAATATAGTAGTAATATACTGTTCCTGTGCGCTATACTTATAGTAGTATATGCACAGGAGCGATGCACGATGGACAGAGCGAAATGGGAAAGCCGATATTATCTTGTATCCTTTCTCCTATCATTATATCTATTGTTTTCAATTGCTGTCGGGTATATGGATGTATCCGATCAATTCAGGGAAATCAATCACATCATCACAATCTGTATTTTAGTATTCTTTGTGGCGGAAATTATTTTTCTCTATTTCATCACCAAAGATAAAAAGCAATTCTTTAAGGATAATTGGATTTCTATTGCTGCCATCGCTGTTTCCCTGCCGCTTGCTACCCTATTCCATATGTTTGAGCAGACGGGGGTTTTCTTTGCGATTTACCTTGTGAAAGCCACAAAAGTCGTAAAATTCACAAAGCTGGTTAAGGTATTCAAAACGGTGAAGCTCGGCAAAAAGACAGCGAAAAGCATGAAAAAGCGATCCTTATGATATTACGGGGATTCGGTATAATCATCCATACGCTTAATCAAAGGCTATGGATGTTTTTTAATGGCGCCAGGCCTTCGACAGGGAATTTTTTCGGATAACATTCATACAACCATTACGTTTGTCATATAGTGCACGTGACATCTATGTCTGCAAATTAGAAATTCCTTTCTATATAATGAATATCATTAGAGATATAGAAATGGAGTTTTGTTGAATGAAAATATCTGAAAAACAAGTGAAACTCAGAAAATCCATCAACCCTTATGAAAAGTCGGAAACTCGGGCCAGCATAAAACAATTGGTCAACACGTTTGTCCCATTTTTCTTCCTATGGTACGTTGCATATGAACTTCTGTCCATTTCGGTTTGGCTTATGCTGCCGGTCGCGGTTGTGGCAGCTGGTTTTTTGACAAGAATCTTTATCATCTTCCACGATTGCTGCCATAATTCCTTCTTCAGGAATCACCGTGCGAATGTGATTGTCGGGAACATTGCGGGTGTCTTGACGCTTTTTCCTTTTAGGCAATGGCAGCACAGCCATAATGTCCATCATGCCGGGAGCGGAAACCTTGATAAGCGCGGAGTAGGGGATATTTGGATGCTGACAGTGGATGAATACTATGCTGCCCCATTGGCAACAAGGCTGAAGTACCGCTTGTACCGCAACCCGCTCGTTATGTTCGGATTGGGCCCGATCTATGCTTTCCTTATAGCCAACCGCTTTAACAAAAAAGGGGCCAGGAAAAAAGAGCGGATGAATACGTATGGCATCAATTTGGCTATTGTCCTATTGGTTACAGGAATGTGTTTCCTGGTCGGATGGCAATCCTTCTTGCTCGTACAGGGAACAATCTTTTACATTTCAGGTGTGGCAGGGGTGTGGCTGTTCTATGTCCAGCATACTTTCGAAGATTCGTATTTCGAGGAAAATGATGAATGGGAATATGTCAAGGCAGCTGTTGAGGGAAGCTCCTTTTATAAGCTTCCAAAGCCCCTTCAGTGGATGACGGGCAACATTGGATACCATCATGTCCATCATCTGAGTCCGAGAGTGCCGAATTATAAGTTGGAAGAAGCGCATAAAAACACCGCTCCTTTACAGAATGTTCCGACGGTCACTTTGCTGACAAGCTTGAAATCCTTGAAGTTCCGCTTATGGGATGAGGAAGGGAAAAGATTTGTAACCTTTAAGGACAGCAGAAAAACAACGGAGATGAACGGCAGGGCAATCCAATAAAATTGCTTCTTTTGCTGGAAGAAAATGATAGTATAATAGGTAGAATCAAAAAAGGGAAATGGCTTGCCATCTCCCTTTTGCAATAGATAGAAGGTGAAATCCATGTTCAGAAAATACGCTTCCCATTTAAAAAATAACGGAATTGTCCCATATATTTGGGCGATTCTTTGCATTCTCCCATTTTATTTCATTGCCCAGTCCCCGTCCTCAATCAGGATCAAGGCAGCAGGAATGGTTTTGATCGTGCTTTTTTTGGTCATTTATCGTGTAACTTATGTATCCCGGGGGTGGATTTTCTATGCATGGACGGTCCTCCTGATCAGTATCTCCACTATCATAACCATATTGTTCGGATATATGTATCTGGCTTTTTTTCTGGCTTTTTTGGTAGGGAATATTATTAAAAAGAAGCCTTTTTACGTATTTTATGTGATTCTGCTGGCAAGCATCCTTTTCTCCTTTTACATGGGGATTCTGCAGCAGGAGGCATTCTTCCTTCAGCAGCTTCCGTTCATCCTGATTACGTGGATGAGTGTCATCCTTTTGCCTTTCAATGTACGGAACGGAAAGGTAATGGGGAAACTGGAGGAAAAACTGGATGACGCCAATAAAAAAATATCTGAGCTTCTTATACTGGAAGAACGTGAAAGGATTGCGAGGGACCTGCATGATACACTTGGCCAGAAGCTATCTTTGATCGGATTGAAGAGCGACTTGGCACGGAGGCTCATAGACAAAAGTCCTGAAGAAGCCCGCAGTGAAATGATGGATGTGCAGCAGACAGCAAGGACAGCCTTGAACGAAGTCAGGCAAATGGTATCTTCGATGAGGGCAAGCCGTCTGGAAGATGAGTTGGTATTGGTCAGGCAATTGTTGGAGGCTGCTCAGATTGATTTTGAAGTGGAAGGGTTTGAAAAGAGAGAGGACAGTTCACTGCTGATTGAGAGCATCTTGAGCATGTGCCTTAAAGAAGCAATCACGAATGTCGTTAAACATAGCGGTGCATCAAAATGCAAAGTTTCATTGGAACAGAACTGGAAGGGAATCAACATGGCCATTCATGATAATGGCATGTTTACAGGGGATGCAATCGATTTCAACAAGGGGCATGGTTTGCGCGGGATGAAAGAACGGCTGGAATTTGTGAATGGCAGCCTGGACATTTCGAATGATGCAGGGACGAAAGTTACGATCAGTATTCCCAATGATGGAAAACAATTGGCTGGAAAGGAGTCGTTGATTTGATCAGGATTGTGATTGCGGAGGATCAGCAGATGCTTTTGGGGGCTTTCGGTTCCCTTCTTAGTCTGGAGGATGACATGGAAGTTATCGGCAAGGCACAGAATGGGGAAGAAGCATTGGAACTGATAGCAAGGCTGAAGCCGGATGTGTGCATCATGGATATTGAGATGCCTGGCAAAACGGGCTTGGAAGTGGCTGAACATGTGAAAGGGAAAGGCTGCAAGGTCATCATCCTGACGACCTTTGCGAGAACAGGCTATTTTCAGCGGGCAATTGAAGCGGGTGTCTGCGGATATTTGCTCAAGGACAGTCCCAGTGAGGAACTGGCGAATTCCATCAGGAGCGTAATGGCAGGAAGACGCATATATGCCCCGGAATTGATGGTCGGTGCCTATGGGGAGGCAAACCCGTTAACTGATCGGGAGAAAGAAGTTCTTGGTTTGGTGGCTGAGGGGATGAACACGAAAGAGATTGCGGAAGAACTCAGTATTAAGACGGGCACAGTCAGAAATTATATTTCTGCCATCTTCGATAAACTTGATGTGAAGAATCGCATTGAAGCTATCACCCATTCGAAAGAAAAGGGCTGGTTCAAGTAAAGGAAATATATTTCCTTTGATCATTGACTGGCTGTTGCTGGATCATAAAACATGGATTAATAGATAAGGCCGACGGACTTGGAGTCGGCCTTTTTTATATGGGGTGGAAAGCCATTTCATTTTAAGCATTCATTTTTTAGGCAGGTAACCAAATAGTAAGTAAACAGGCTGATTACATAGTACTTCATCATGCCGTGATACATATAGATACAGGGAATATATGTAATTAGGGGGCGCGAGTGAATGAATAAGGAGTTAGAAGGCAAAATTGTCCGCATCGACCGGGGTGGGCCAGAGTCCAGAACGGGTAAACTGCTATCGGTCAACAGCGATTACTTTACTTTATTGACAGAGAAGGAAGGCATCATTTTCTATCAGGCACATCATATAAAAAGCCTGACTCAAAATGTGAAGCAGGGGCTTGAGTTTGGCTCTGATTTCGAAGATAAATATCAACTCAGGGCACCGCAGGATTTCAGATGTGTACTGGCAAGCCTGAAAAATTACTGGGTGAAAGTAAATCGTGGCGGTCCGGAAAGCATTGAAGGTGTATTAAGCGAAGTGTTGCCGGAATGCATCATACTTGTAGCCAATGAAGAGGTGATTCGCATCTCCATTTTCCATATCCGCAGCATAAGCTATCAATTGAACGGCGGCAGAAAAAAAGAGAGTGAGTCAAAAAATAGCAGTGAATCAAGCAGCTGTGAAGAAAGCCAAAGCCGAGGCAGAGGCCGTGGCGAATCAGGCAACAGGGGCCGTGGTGAATCAGGCAATAGAGGGGAAGGCCGAGGCAGAGGCCGTGGTGAATCAGGCAATAGAGGGGAAGGCCGAGGCAGAGGCCGTGGTGAATCAGGCAATAGAGGGGAAAGCCGAGGCAGAGGCCGAAGCGAATCGGGCAACCGGGGAGAAAGCAGGCACCATCATAGAAGAAATGGATGCAGAAGATGTTCATGCAACAGCCGGAGGCAAAGTGACCCTGAATTTAGGAGGTAATGAAGGGGATTGTCGCTTCCTCTTTATATGAAGCGACATATTTTATCAGAAGGAAATAGACAAGTTATGGATTCTCGACTCTAATCTGCAGGGAAGGAGTGAAATCATGAATAAAAGCCTTAAGAACTTACTTGGGGAACTGGTTCAGCTTGAACTGGCGGGAAAGAGCTTGATCCATGGAACGGCTATCGACTTGGGAAGCGATATCATTGTCGTATTTGACGGTAGGGGATATCTTTATATCCCGCTGAACCATATAAAAAATTTTAAAATGATCAGCAAAAATGATTTGGATTTTGAAATGGAGAAACCGAAGGAATTGCCGGAAATCAGCCTGGATCAGAACTTTTCCCTCCGTAAAGCATTGACTGCAGCAAAAGGCATGTTCCTGGAAATCGGCGTGACGAATAAGGATACCCTTCACGGCTACATCACGAGCATTATGAATAATTATTTTGTTTTCCACTCGCCAATCTATAAGACAATGTACATTACATTGAATCACCTGAAATGGCTAAGCCCGTATGCCGATAACAAAAAACCATACGGATTAAGTTCACAGGCTCCCCAAACCCCTTCGAATATATCCTTGGCTAGAAGCTTTGAAATCCAGGTTGAAAAGCTGACAGGGGAATTGGTCGTTTTTAATGTTGGTGAAAACAATGCATTGATAGGGAAAATTAATCAAGTAGAGGAAAATATCATTGAATTCCAGACAGCGAGGGAGGAACCATATTTTCTAAATATGTACCATATCAAGACAGTTCACAAAGTATAAGGGCGATTGATTTTGTAAAGCGGATGTGGGCCATGGCAGAAGGTAAATGTAAATTCAGGAAAAAAAGCCAAATGAAAGAAGAAAACAATTCCCGCAAAAGAATAGTTTTTGCGGGAATTCCTTACTTATACTGTCTGCTTTTCATGCAGCTTGATGATATGCGTGAGTAGATGGGGCAGTTCACCGAAAGCGAACGGCAGGTATAGCCGTTCTGATTGCTTATGAGCGTCCTTTCCGATTGGGCCGACATTCAGGACTGGTGCATTGAATCTGGCGATATCCCGGAATGGGATATCATACAATTCATTATCTCCCGGGAGATTTGCGTTAAATGTCTCCATTTCCCCGATAGATGCCTGCAGGGTCGCATAGCTTAAATCGGAAATCCCATTAAAATAACTGACCGGCTGCATGTCGTATCCGAACCTTTTCTTGGCGTAATCAATCAGGGACGCTGAAAGTTCATTGATCACAGGTTCTTCTTCCGTATTGACGGCAGGATAATAAGGAGGAGCAAAAAATAGGATGGCCATCGGGGCCAGTTCCTTGCAAATGGTCGCAAGCTGATCGACGATGTCGATTGACTGAACCCGGTTATCGCCTTTCCGTTCTTTGGCGATTGAATGTTCCAGGCTAGCTATATAGGTTTCGCTTGTTTTTTCAATCGCATACTCCTTTAGCTCCTTATAAGTGATCACTTTGATTTTCGGAGGCCGGGTGTGCCCGGCATTCAGCTTCAGGAATTTATTCTGGAGCGATGCCTCCATTTTTTTTGCTGTTTTTGTGGACAGACCGACCAGAATATCCATTATTTCTGCCGGATTTCTATTCATCAGAAATGCATTATATAGAGACACAGACCGGTCCGGAATCTGTGCGGAATACTCTTTTTTCAAATCCTTTTGCCAAAGGATAGTCGGCGGAGGGCTGCTTTGGCCGTTGACGGACTCACAGAGCAGTTCATTCCATTCCATCTCCTGTGTGAACATCGACGACATCCAGGCAGCATTTACGCCGGATAGCGGTTCACCTACATGGGTTTCCTTGCCATAGCAAAGGATGCCGGGCAAAATTTTCCCGATGGACCCGGTATAGAAATAATGGTTATCATCATGGACGCTTTGGGTGAACATAGGCTCAGAGTTTAAAAACAGCGTGTAATCCAGTGAATGTGTTTCCGTCAGCTCAAGCAGTTTAGGTATCGCTTCTCTCATTCCGACGGAATTTACTTCCTCATCGGGGACAGACAGGAGCAGTAAATTCACATTCCAGTCTTCGGCTGATGCCCGTTCCAATAGGGAGATATGCTGGACGATGCCGCATTTCATATCCATTGTCCCGCGCCCGAAAAGCCAGTCTCCGCTTTCAAGATCGAGGCGGGCTTGCGGTGAAAGCAATTCGGGATGATTCTTAAGCTCCTTTGTCAGCTCCTCCGGCAAGCAGGCGAGATGTTTCAGCTTGCCGTAATCCTCTACATCGACTACATCAAAATGACTGACCATGATCACTGTTTTTTTGGCTCCTTCATGCTTATAAAGAGCCGTGAGAAAATAGCGGCTGTCTGTCGTTATATGAATGTCAACCAGTCCGGGATTTGCTTCGAAATAAGGGATTCGCAGGATATGCTGCTGTATTCGCAGCGGAATATGCTTTTCTTCCTCAGAAAGTGTAATGCTCTTATAGGATACCAGGTCATTTAACAAATGAAGCATCTGGTCCGGTGTTTGCATGTGGAGTATTGCGGTCATTATTTGCCAATCCCCTTTCCTTGTATAATATTCTAATTATACAGAACAGTCTTCAATGTTCAATCAGCCTAATTATATAGAATCGAGCATAGAGAATAGAAAATGATCAATAAGGGAAGGAGAAGGGCAGAAATTTGGTGTTATCCCCAATGAGTGGATAAATGAAGCTTAAACTGTGGATAATTAACAGAAAAATTAAACTATTATAACGCGGGAAGGAACAGTTATGCACATTATTTGGATAAATGTGGATAGCTATATCCACAAAACGTTTGGAATAATTCTTCGTATGTCGTCAGTAATCCTGCTCATTAAACCAATTGCCACGGAATTGTCTAAATAATTGTATTATTATGTGAAAAGAGTGTGAAGTCCCTTGTTTCTTGAAAAAAGAGGGAGTATGATAAAAACATAGAAAGGGAGTTAAAAAATGTAAGGTTGTCTCTCTCCTTTCTATAATGTATAAAAGCCGGCTTTCAATTTTTTTATCAGTATTTGTGAAAACATTCACAATAAACAAAGGAATAGATGGAGATGAGTGTAATGAATGGTAATTGGAAAACAAATCCGATAGTGGGCAGCATATTTTCTGTTCTGAGAATTTGGTTGGGCATACAATGGATCCTTGGCGGATGGCATAAGGTAGTTGATGGGTTTGATGCATCAGGGTTCCTGCACGGATCTCTTGCGAAAGCCACCGGCGATCATCCGGCTGTTCAATCTTGGTATGCGGCTTTCCTGGAAAGCTTCGCACTGCCTAATGTGGAATTATTCAATATCTTAGTACCTTGGGGAGAGCTTTTGGTGGGAATCGGGCTTGTCCTAGGACTGGCTACTATGCCGGCCCTGATTGCAGGGGCATTCATGAACCTGAACTTCCTTCTTGCAGGTACCGTCAGCACAAATCCAGTCCTTTATACAGTGGCAGTCATCCTTCTGTTTGGAGGAAGCGCAGCCTATTATATCGGATTGGACAGAGTCGCACTTCCTTACTTGAAAAACCATTTAGGCAAAGGGAGAGGAAAAGGCCAAATCAGCGTTAAACCTGCATAAGGTTTCATAATAGATCAGAAAACCGGGGGCTCTTAGCCATCCGGTTTTCTTATGGTCTAGGGGTAAATTATGCCGCTTCGGATGATTGCTCCGGATTGTTCTTTTTTGATGGAAAGAAAAGGACAAGGAAAAATGAAATAACCGCTAACAGGGTCATAAAATAATAGGCGTCACCAGAACCAAGCATATAAGCAAGGGATTGGACCGTCTCAGGTGTTGAATCCGGTGTCTCCTTCATCAATGCTTCCGCATGGGAGGAGGATTGCGTTGTAAAAACGGTGATTACCACAGCTGTGCCGATTGCTCCCGCAATTTGGCGGATGGTATTATTCACTGCTGTTCCGTGTGTCACGAGCGTTTTCGGCAAGGCATTCAAGCCTGCTGTATTAAGGGGCATCGTAATACAGCTGAAACCGATTCGCAGGAAAATGGTCCGAACCATCAAGAACGTAAAGGAAGTGGTTTCCGTTAAATCTGTAACAACCCACTGGGTCTAAAGGGCAGTTTTTACCCGCAACAGGCAAATGTATTTTTGTCTCTTGCGGGTTTTTCTATGGGCAGGATGGTTGTTTAATGGACAGACAATAGGTCCAAATCCGGTGCGTAACCGAATCTGGACCTATGGATGAGGATGCTTGCAATGGAGGAAGGCGACAAGCCAACCCCTGCCTTATGAATTGTTTCTTGATTTCTTTCCGAACATGCGGTCAGCTTTCCTGAATTCTTTGCCATATAGGATTTCCTGCATGTTAGTCATCCTGTTTTTTGCTTGTTCCCGTTTTTTCTTATCCATCGTTTTCCTCCTTAAAATGGTTCTTAGTACCATTTTTTCCGTAAACAAAGGAAACATACAGAAATTAACGGAAAATATTGTCGAGAGCTTGATCGAGCCCGGGGTAGGAAAACTGGTAGCCTGCTTTCAACAGCTTGGATGGAAATACTTTCTGCCCTTGCAGGATAAGGATGCTCATCTCTCCTAACGCTGCCTTCAACATAAAGGAGGGAACCGGCATCCAATGGGGGCGGTGCAATGCTTTCCCGATTGCTTTCCCCATTCGGGACATAGTGGCGGGGCTTGGGGCAGTGAAATTGACCGGCCCTTTCATATCTTCTTGTTCCATGCAAAAAATAGCCGCCCGTGCTACATCCTCAATGTGGATCCACGATAGCCATTGCTCCCCGGAGCCGATTGTTCCCCCTGCGAAAAGCTTATACGGAAGTGCCATCCGGGGCAAAGCGCCTTCCTCTTTGCCCAAAATCACCCCGAACCGCATGTAAACAGTCCGGATGCCCTCCATTTCGCTTTCGGCTGCTGCTTCCCATATGGTGACCGTTTCAGAAAGGAAATCAGAAGGATCGATTCTATTGGATTCATCAAAGCTGTCTGTCAAAGAGGTTCCATAATAGCCGATTGCACTTGCATTCAGGACAACCTTCGGCTTTCTCTTCAGTTTTTTCAGAATGCGGACCATTTCATGTGCTGCAGTAATCCGGCTTTCTTTAATCTGTTCTTTCCGCTTTTTTGTCCATCTGCCGCTGTTCAGGGATTCTCCGGCCAAATTAATGAAGCAATCGATTCCGTCCAATTCTGTCTCAGGTGTGTCTCCATCATTCAGCCATTGTACATACGTAACCCCCGGGCTCTTCTGTTTAGTTCCCGTCTCCCTGGTCAGAATGCAGACCTCATGCCCTTTTTGCAGAAGGTGTGATGTTATTTCTTTCCCGACAAACCCGCTTCCTCCAGCTATCGCGATTTTCATGCGCATCCCCTTCCTTGTTACGTTCCATTTTTACCATTATAAAGCAGCTGGCTGAATTTTTCTTTTCCAGTAGGACGCTTTTCGGAAAAATATGCTACAGTAGGAGAAGAGGTGACGAATGGTGACAGTGATTACGAAGATTTCAGTCGGCAAAAAGAATAAAAGCCGCTATAACATATTCATTGATAAAGGCAACGGGGAAGAGTTCGGCTTCAGTGTCGGGGAAGATGTCCTTATTAAGATGGACCTGAAAAAAGGCAAGGAACTTGATGAACTGGACATGATTGAAATTGCCTTTCAGGATGATATCCAAAAAGCGTATTCCTTGTCTCTTTTGTATTTGTCACACCGTATGAGAT
>CAKQBC010000025.1 GCA_934215995.1 uncultured Bacillus sp.
ATATAGTAGGGAAAATGGATGTGGAATAATATGTTAAATAGTGAAGTGTCCATTTAAAGCGGAAGGGTGATGATGGATGAGATTTGTCCGAATGTCCAGATCGGAACCGGAAGAGATTTTCAATCCACGGAAAGAATACGACCCGGAAATGTATATCCAAAGGCCGGACCATGAGAAGCAATTCAAGAATGCGCTCAGGAATGATTTATGCATCCTCGTCCACGGACAAAGCGGGACGGGAAAGACATGGTTGACGAGGCGTGTGCTGCTTGAGGAAGATTACTATTTCAAACAGGTGAATCTTGCGAGCGCGTCCACGGCGAAAAGCATTTCAATGTGCTTTCAGAGGATCATGGCAAGGGAAAAGTGGAACATCAGGACGAGATACAGCGAGACGAAGCAGGCGAGCCTGAAGGTGCCGATTGCTGACGGAGGAGTGAGCCACACAGCTGAATATGCCCCTGATATTGATTATTTCCTGGAGTTCCTTAAGTTCATGAAGCATCGGGCGCCCAATAAAAGAAAAAAGAGATACATTGTCTTTGAGAATTTCGAAACAATCATCGACAATGAAGAACTGATCAAGGAGCTGTCGAATTATATAGTGTTGATTGATGATGACGAAGTGCTTAAATATAATACAAAAATTATAATTGTGGCAGCCACAACAGACATTCAAAGTTATTTCCAGAAGGCATCCAATATTAACACGATTGATAACAGGGTCATGGAATTGCCTGAAATCAGGACACTTACAACACAGCAATCGTTTGAACTGGTGGGAAGGGGATTCGAAAAGCTCGATATCAAGTTCATGTCACAGGAGGATGAAGACCTGTATAAAAGGAAGATAGCGTGGATCACAGGCGGATTTCCGCAGAGGCTTCATGAATACTGCCTTGACCTCAGCCTCAGGTGCAAGGAGAACAATTGGGTCGCCAAAAAGGATTTTCTTAGCCAGGCAATGATCACATGGCTATCGACTTCCCTGAATAAGAATTACGCCGCCATATCCAAAATCTTCGTGTATAATAACCAGAAAGTATCAAGGAGAAATCAGGTCCTGTTTTGCCTGGGATTGAAGGAAAAGGAACAGTTCACCTCAGAGGAAGTGATGCTCGATATGATGAGTGAGTTTCCGTATTCTACGAAAAACGCAAAACTGAACGTGACGCATATTCTGAACAGCTTATGCAAGACAGATCCGGTTATCCTGTTCAAGGATGATAACACAAAAAAATTCAGGCTTTCGGATAATAAATTCACGCTATGCCTCCGGTCGATGCTGTTCAAAAAAGAAAATGACATTGTCGGCATGTATGATTTAGATGATATGTAGTACCGGATACGTTAAAAACTCACATAAAGGAAGTGCAGGCATTCAATCATGATAACCATACCAGGCAGTGAAAATAAATAGGTTTGTCCCAAGAGAAACGGATCAATGGGGCAAACCTATTTTGTGTTTTTATCCGCAAAAATACGGATTCGGTGCCATGCTATTCGATTCTGCTTTCAGACTGTGTCTCTTTCCATATCTTGAACTTATCGAGGTCCTTGGATACTTGTTTCAATGCAAAGCCGATGACAGCCGCATCATCTATAAAGCCCAATCCGAGAATGAAGTCGGGAATCAGGTCGACAGGAGAGACAAAGTAAAGGATCGTCGCAATGATCATCACGATGGAGCCGGTCGGTATCTGCTTATAGTCTCCCTTAATCCAGTCGCGGAATGCCTGGAAAAGAAGCTGGAGTTTATCGAATGCATCCCCTAATGCTCCTTCATTCTTGTCCGCTTTCTCAGTCGCGTCCCCTAAAAGCTTCAAGGATTTCCCTTTATCGTTCAGGTAATCCTTCGCTTTTGCCAGATACTTTTTATAGCCATGTTCATAATCCTTGGGGTCGAGGTTTTCGTTTTCGTTTTCGGGTCTATTGTTGTTTTCCATAGTATCCTCCCTTGTTCCGGTTGTTGAATTATATACCACATGGGAACCCGGATAAAACTGAGGCGCTTTTTCAGGGGATATATGGTAAAATTTGTGAATAAGGCAAAGGGGGCGGACGCTTTTGGATTTGGGTTCTGTTTTATTTACAGTGCTTTACGGGCTTCTGGGATTGTTTGTTCTCTATCTAGTCATCTATATGGCTGTGAAAGATGCAATCAATAAATCAGTCATCGGGCAATTCATCGATAAGAATGACGGTACCAATCAAAAATCATTTCTTGATGGGGATTTGGACAATGAAGATAGTGTGTTTGCAACGGGAAAGGTCACTGCTCGACAGCAACAAGAAGCTAGCCTGGTATCCATGACCGGAACGGTTTCAGCATGATACATACATAACAAAACGGGCGAGTCCGGATACCCTAAATATAGAAAGGAGATGTCCTGTAAGCGGCATCTCCTTTCTATATAATATAACATTATGGTTTCGGATTGATGGTCAAACTCATCATGAACATGGTCAGCGTGAATAGAAGCAGGAACAGATTGATGGAAATCCCCCACCATGCATGCATCCGGGAATGGTTCCTTGTGAAAAGGCCGATGATTCCGAGAAAGAAGCCGATCATCGGCAGATCAACGAGGAAGGGTTTCGGGAAGACTTCGGACATCAAAAGCATCGATGCATTGTAGCCTGCCAGTGAAATCAGGCCAATCAGAAAGGAGAAGAACCCGGTGAATGTTTGAATCCGGTCCTTTCGTTTCTTTTTTATTTCCAGTTCCATAGTTTCACTTCCCCCACTTTCATTGTACGGATTTCATCTTTGTCCGCCAGCTTTCTCAATTCAGCTGTCGGTCCTGTCACCACAGCCCCATATGCCTTGATTCCGTTCTTGTCCAGATAGTCGAGCCGCTCTGCCATGGACAGGTTTTTTGCCCTGGCTACCTGTACGGCGACTTGTTCATGTTCCTTCAGCAATTTCAGAATATCGATGAATACTTCCTCGTTCGTCTGTTCCCGGCCATTGAAGGGGGACCAGGTTGTGTCATCAACCTGAGCAGGGTATCCCAACGCCGAGACCGGGTCGCCATCTGAATCCAGCATCGCGGCTTCGACGCCGGTATCGACAGCGATCCAGCGCAGTTCAGTATCGGCAGGCAGCCACTTCTCCAATGATGCAGGTTCCGCCAAATCGTAAAACGATAGATATATTTCGGCGACTGTTCCGTCAGGCAAGCCGTCGAGCACCGCCCATTCAGCGCCTGAATTTACCGAAGCGGGGGCGTCCGGATGGTATAGATACTCTGTTTCCGCCGACGGGTAATCCGGCAATGGTCGTTCCAGGGACAATTGCTTCTGCGGCTCCATTGCGTTGCTGAAAGCAAAATGAACGTCATAGTCGCCGACATCGTAGTCATCCCTGCCGATCCGTTTATAGACATCAAATAAAAGATTCATGGAAAAAAAGCCGATGTCTTCTTCGAGTTCGATTTCTTCTAAACTCATATTCGGCTCTGTCACGTAGATTGTCTTGGAAGTAACATCTATGAGTTCATTCGCTTTGCCACCGGCTCCGTAATACAGGAATGTCAGCAATTGTGTGACAGGCAGTATCAGCAGGAGGATTGCGGCTGTGATCATTATGTTCGATAGCCTGGCGGAGTTTTTGCTGAGCTTAATGATCCGTTTCTGTTTATCCTCAGACAGGCCTGGCGTATGGCACATTTCCTTTTTTGTATCGGCTAAATAAGCTTTATATAATTCCTGGTCGTTGTCGCGGTCATTCTTCATCCCTGTTCATCCTTTCCTTTACTCTTGCCATGAGTTTCTTTCTTGCACGGGATAAATGGCTTTTGAACGTGTTGATGTTCAACCCGAGGATGGCGGCTGCCTCCTGATAGGAAAGCTCGTGGAAATCGCATAGCATTACCGCATGCTTTTCCTTTTCCTTTAGGAGATGGAGATCATCGAAAAGCCTTTGCAGCGATTCCTTTTTGAGTATGCAGCCTTCAGGTGTAACGGGGTCGGCGGTAAGAGGCTCATCGATTTGTTCTTTTATGATGAGCCTTTTATTCTTACGCTGGTAATCAATGAATGCATTGTATGCAACCCGGAAAAGCCATGCTTTAATATTGCTGATTTCATAGTCTTCAATCGTTAAATATGCTCTGTAATAGGCCTCCTGCACCAAATCCTCAGCGATATAGTGATCCTTCGAAAGGGACAGCAGATAGCGATACAGATCGTTCATATATAATTTATATATATCTTCAAGCTGCATCTCTGCTCTCCCCTTTCAACATATCCACGTTTTAACTGTATGGAAAGTTGCATTTATTTACAATTAAATTTCTTTTCTTTCTATTATTTGTTTGGAATGAAATTCATATTGGATGGAACGCCTGATTGATCCGGTCCTTTTCTTTTGACTGGGTAAGGGGCGGATGATATATTTCGAATTAGAGATATTTGAATTAGAGATGTTTAAATGAGCAAGAGGGAAATTGAACGGGAGGGGTTTTAAAAAATGAACGGTTTAAAAGGGATACACCATGTGACGGCAATTACGAGCAGTGCTGAAAAAAATTATCAGTTCTTCACATATGTATTGGGAATGCGGCTGGTCAAGAAGACAGTGAACCAGGATGACATTCAGGCATATCATCTGTTTTTTGCGGACGACGAAGGAAATCCAGGCACGGATATGACTTTCTTTGATTTTCCGGGCATCCAGAAAGGGAGACACGGGACAAACGAGATCTGGAAAACATCTTTTCGCGTGCCATCCGATGAAGCGCTTGATTATTGGCTGAAACGTTTTGACCGTTTGGAAGTGAAGCACGAAGGAATATCCGAACAGTTCGGAAGAAAGACACTGTCCTTTGCTGATTTTGACGATCAGCAGTATCAATTGGTTTCGGATGAAAAGGATGATGGAGTTTTGCCTGGAACCCCTTGGCAGCAGGGACCGGTTCCTTTGGAATATGCCATCACCGGACTTGGGCCGATTTGGATCAGGGTTGCCGACTATGCTTTTTTCAAGGAGATTCTTGAAAAGGTATTCCTGTTTACAGAACTGGAACAGGAGGGTGATGACATCCATTTATTCGAGACAGGTGAAGGAGGAAATGGCGCCCGAATCATCGTGGAGCATAACACCAGCCTTCCGAAGGCACGGCAAGGCTTCGGTACGGTGCACCATGCAGCCTTCCGGGTGGAGGACAAGGAAGTGCTGAACGAATGGATTGACCGCTTGGATGGCTTCCGTTTGCCCAATTCCGGATATGTCGACCGGTTCTTTTTCCAGTCATTGTATGCCCGGGTTGCGTCGCAAATCCTATTTGAAATCGCCACGGACGGCCCAGGCTTCATGGGGGATGAACCATATGAGACGCTTGGGGAAAAGTTATCGCTTCCTCCATTCCTGGAGCCGAAACGGCAGCAGATCGAGGCATTGGTCCGACCTATTGATACAGTCAGAAGCACAAAAGTTTTCGAGAAAGAATAATAACGAGAAGCACTCACATACCATGCTGAGTGCTTCTTCGTATCGATTAGTCTTCGAAATAGAAACTTTCGCTGTAGTAGTTTCCATCATCGTGCTGCTGTGATTCTTTATGATGGAATGATTCTTTATGGTGGAATGATTCTTTGTGATGTGAAGATTCTTTATAGCTGGAGCTTTCCTTACGGTGGAATGTTTTTTTATAGTGAGAGCTCTCTTCGTAACACTTATGAACCTCTTTTTCATAGACAGGATAGAAATGTTTATTTTTGATGATTGTTTTTTTTACATGGGTAATTTCGGTGGGATGTATATGCTTTATGATTTTCTCCCTGGTTTTTGTTTTTACGATTTTCTTGGTTGGGCACTTTATTACCTTCACTTCCCGGTTATGGCATTTGTGTTTTTTCTTTTTCCCGCATTTGCGGCATTTATGGGACATATAAAATCCTCCTTATGGAAATTGGCTTACCTGCTGTACCTTATGTAATTTAGGCAAGTACCCGTACTGGGTGGAATAACCAATTTTAGATTGTAGGCAGTCCGAAAAAGTTCTTGATTGCCCGACAATCGGCTATAATGGAGAGTGAAGGGTAAAAGGAAATTTTTTGAATGGGAAGGGTTATCTATTTATGAACGTAACAATGATTCTGATGATGGTTCTGTCGTTCCTATTGTACGGTGCCATCAGTTATTATATTGGCTATAACGGCTGGGTGTGGCTGAAGGCTGCAAGGCTCGGAAGGTATAAAAAATGGTATGTTGCCCTGGTCGTGCTGCTGTCCTTGTCTATGTTCCTTGGGCAGATCGGGGCTTTATCGTGGTTCACATATGCAGGGTATGCCTGGATGGTTATTGTGGGGTACAGTCTTGTTTTGCTGCCTCTTTTTAATCTGCTTTCATACATACTGAAGAAGAAAGGCATCTTTTGGATGGGGATTTCCTATTTCGCCTTTTTCCTTTTCGTTTTTGTATATGGCTCCTATAATGCCTGGAGTCCTGTCGTGCGGGAATATGAGGTGACGGTCGATAAGGAATCGAAGACAGGGGACTTGAAAGTCATGCTCGTATCGGATCTCCATCTGAGCGAGATTGTCGGAGAGGACCATCTTGCCAGGCTGGTGAAGAAGGTTGAAGAGATCGAGCCGGATATCGTCATGATTGCCGGGGATATCATCAATGACAATATAGATGCCTATATGGAAGAAGATATGGGGCAAACGATGAAAAAGGTCACTGCGCCGCTTGGCGTTTATGCCATTCCGGGAAACCATGACTATTACGGGGATGACCTGGAAAAGATGGTCAAGGAAATGGACAAGGCCGGCATTAAGGTGCTGATGGATGAAACAGTGACTGTAGCGGACAGCTTTTATGTGAGCGGCAGGAATGACCTGACAGATGAATATAGGGTTGCTGTCAGCGAGCTGGTCAAGGGGCTTGATCGGTCAAAACCGCTGTTCATGATGGACCATACGCCTGTCGAACTGGATGAAGGGAAGGAAAATGGCGTTGATATCATGTTGTCAGGCCATACGCACCGCGGACAGCTGGCACCGGCGAACCTGATCACAAGCCTGATTTATGAGAATGATTGGGGACATCTGCAAAAAGGGGATTTCCACTCGTTTGTATCCTCCGGATTCGGTACATGGGGCCCGCCTCTTAGGATCGGCAGCCGTTCAGAAGTGATGGTCATTGATGTGCATTTTAAAAAATGATAGAGAGATAAGGGAGAATACTGGATTTGAACAAGCAATATTTATATGTCTATAACTATAGTGAGGAAGAGAAAGAGCTTTGCATGCTTGAAATGCGGACGGTATTCGGATTTGAGCCGGCTGATTTCATTTTTAAAAGTGATGTGGATTTTGGCCCGGGCAGAAGCCCGTTTATCAGGGAACGGCTTGATCTTCTGCTTGAGGCCCCTTCTTTAGAAGAACTGAAGCAGAAAGCGAGCCTGTTGAAATTCGGAGATGAGAGCTTCAAAACGGTGTTTGTGCAATATAACAGGGATGATAAGGTCGGTTTTTCAGAACGGCGGAGAATCGAAAGGGAAGTGGGCATTGAGATTCAGGGGAATCCAAGCCTGGATGATCCGGACCGGTTATTGGGGATCGCGGAAGTGGCTGGCCGCTGGTATTTGGGGAACCTGATTAAGCAAGAGGCTGTCTGGCTCCGCCATGTAAAGAAACCAAGGGAATATTCGACAGCGCTCAGCACACGGGTTGCGCGGTCAGTTGTCAATATCGCGGTGCCCCGTATTGAAGGGGTGAGGGCAATCGATCCATGCTGCGGCATCGGGACGGTTCTCGTTGAGGCACTTTCGATGGGGATCGATATTACTGGACGGGACATTAATCCGCTTGCTGCGTCAGGTTCAAAGGAAAATGTCCTTTATTTCGGATATGAATGTGATGTGGCCAAAGGGGCGATCGAGCAGGTTGAAGGCCATTATGAAGCTGCGATTATCGACATGCCGTATGATTTATGCACGACTGCCACACCTGAACAGCAACTATCGATTTTACGCCATGCAAAAAGGATTAGCGACCGGGCAGTGATTGTGACGAGTGAACCGATGGATGGCATGATTGAAGAAGCGGGGCTGCAGATACTCGATCGCTGTACGGTGCGCAAACAAGCATTCATCAGGCAAATCATTGTCTGCGGCTAAGCCTGCCTCATGGAGCAATTCAGAACAGCGACTGACGGGATTCTGCTGAAGGATCGTAATATCGCGCAGGAGAGAGCTGTATCTGCATATACCGCGGGGAGGAAAAGAGATGAAAGAAAAGAAAAACCATTTTAAACCGTTCATTGCTTTGATGAAGCAGACAAAACCTTCATACGGGAGACTGGCTTTTGCGCTGGGATTAAGTATCCTGACAACCTTGATCAGCCTGCTCATCCCGCTGCTCACAAAGGAGCTCGTTGACGGATTCAGCATGTCATCGCTCTCAGGCGGGCAAATCGGGCTGATTGTGGCTGTTTTCCTTGTGCAGGCATTGTTGAGTGCTTATGCAACCTATGCATTAAGCTATAATGGGCAAAAAATCATCGCAGGTCTGCGCGAGCTGCTATGGAAAAAATTAATCAAGCTGCCCGTTTCCTATTCGGATCGGCATGGTTCAGGCGAAATGATCAGCAGGATGACCAATGATACGATGGTCGTCAAGGAACTGATCACGACACATGTGACGGGCGCCATTACGGGGATCATATCGGTTATTGGCTCCATCATCATTTTGTTTATCATGAACTGGCGCCTTACGTTGTTGATCTTTATTGTTTTTCCGATTGCAGCTGCCATTCTTGTGCCGATCGGGCGGCTTATGCATAAAATCGCCAAGGAAACGCAATCCGAAATGGCGGCCTTTACGGGAATCCTGAACCAAGTGTTGCCGGAAACAAGGCTGGTGAAGGCTTCCAACGCTGAAGACATCGAATATGCACGCGGGATGGAAGGCGTGAAGAAGCTGTTCGGGCTGGGGCTGAAAGAGGCTAAAATACAGTCGATTGTAAGCCCGATCATCACGCTGGTATTGATGGCCGCGCTTGTCGGGGTAATCGGTTACGGGGGTATGCAGGTATCAAGCGGAATGATCACGGCGGGCTCTCTCGTCGCTTTCATTCTGTATATATTCCAGATTGTCATGCCGATGGGCCAAATCACGATGTTCTTTACCCAGCTGCAGAAGTCGATCGGAGCGACTGACCGCATTATTGAGATCTTATCGGAGAAGGAAGAGGACTTGCAGGCAGGAAAGGCACTTCCATCCGCAGATGCATCGATCACACTGAAAGGCGTATCTTTCCGCTATCAGGAAGGCGAGACAATCCTCAAAGGTCTCGATGCAGTGATTGAAGCCGGGAAAGTCACCGCCATCATCGGTCCGAGCGGCGGAGGAAAAACGACGCTGTTCAAGCTGCTTGAACGATACTATGAGCCGACAGAGGGTACAATTGAAATTGGCGGAGTCAGCATAGGAGACTACTCATTGGAATCATGGAGAAGGAATATCGGCTATGTCTCACAGGAGAGCCCTCTGCTTGCCGGGACGATCCGGGATAACATTTGTTACGGAATCGACCGGGAAGTGGGGAAAGAAGAGCTGGAAAGGGCTGCCGAAATGGCTTATTGCCTGGAATTCATACATGCTTTGCCGGCCGGGTTCGATACAGAAGTGGGAGAGCGTGGATTAAAGCTTTCAGGGGGCCAGCGGCAAAGGATTGCCATTGCCCGGGCGATTCTCAGGAATCCGGATATCCTTATGCTGGATGAAGCCACATCCAGCCTGGACAGCCAGTCCGAACAATCTGTCCAGAAGGCGATCGACCAGCTGATGGTCGGGCGCACAACGATCGTCATTGCGCATCGGCTCTCGACAGTCATTGATGCCGATCAATTATTGTTTATAGAAAATGGTGAAATCACTGGAAGCGGAACGCATCAGGAATTGATGGCAACACATCCGCTATATCGGGAGTTTGCCACTCGGCAGCTCAAGATCCGGGAGGATAACGGCGAAGCTTCCTAAGAAAAGAATATTCAGGTGCTTGAGGCGGGGGTAAAAATAAACCTCCGCTTTTTTAGAATATAAGCAGTCATTTCATGAGCAGGCTGCTTTCTGCCTGTGGCAAAAATCATTGAGCCAATTCCAACAAAATATGAATGGGAAAAGAAACGAAACGAAACACATCCATTACGGCCATCAACGATGAAGGGGTTACATGTACAGCATCCTGTGTAATTGCACGAAGAAACATCTCAACGCTTAAAGGGCTTACTAGTTGGAATGCATCCTGGGAAAATGGTGTAGCTTTCATTATAGACATCAATATTTTTCGGAAATCAGAACAATACTACATTCGGGAGGTGAATCATATGTATAAACTTTTGTCGCATAATGATTTGGATGGGGTGGGATGCGGGATACTGGCCAAGCTGGCATTCGGGGAGAACGTCAGGGTCAGGTATAATTCGCTGTCTTCTCTCAATCATGAAATTGAGTACTTTTTTGAGAACGAAGGGCAAGAAACATTTTTGTTCATCACCGATATGTCCCCTGATGAAGAAAATGAATGTCGATTGAACGATTATTTTATAGAGAAAGGCAACGTGCAGCTCATCGACCATCACAAGACAGCATTGCACCTGAATGATTATGAATGGGGATCTGTTGTGGTCGAACAGGAGGATGGACAACTGGCATCGGCTACTTCCCTATTTTTTGGCCATCTTATTGCAGGCGGTTTTTTGGAACCGAATGAGGCGATCCGGGAGTTCGTCGAGCTAGTCAGGCAGTATGATACATGGGAATGGGAAAAGAACGGAAATCAAAAGGCGCACAGGCTGAATTCCCTCTTCTTTCTTATGCCGATCGAAGAGTTCGAGGAAAAGATGATCGAGAGGCTGCGGACAGCTGAACGGTTCACTTTCGATGAGTTTGAAACGAAGCTGTTGAACATAGAAGATGAGAAAATGGAACGGTATATAAGGCGCAAGAAGCGGGAGATTGTCCAAACGACAATAGGGGCACATCTTGCCGGAGTCGTTTATGCGGAATCCTATCATTCGGAGCTTGGCAATGAGCTCGGTAAGGAATACCCACACCTGGACTATATTGCCATGCTAAATATGGGCGGCAAACGTATTTCCTTCCGTACAATTCACGAGACAATAGATGTTTCGGGAGTCGCTGGGCACTTTGGAGGAGGCGGGCACCAGAAAGCCTCTGGATGCTCCTTATCAACTGATGCATTCAAGCAGTTCGTGGAGGAGACTTTCCATGTCGAGCCACTAAAGGAGGATGCGAAACGAAACCGCTATAACGTGAAACATTCAGAGTTTGGCTCACTATATAAAAACAAGAAAAAAGACGTGTTTCTCCTCTATCCAGTACATGCAGGGAAATGGATTATCGAAAAGAACAAAAATAAGCTGGAACCGACTTTTTCCTCGTTTATGGAAGGAGAACGGCACCTGAAACGGGAATTTTCTGCATGGTTGGCAAGAGATGATGAGTTCGTGGATTATTTGATGGTACAGGAGAGAAATCTGCGGAGCGGGAGTTAATATTTGCTGATCAGAAAAAGCCATGCGTGTGAAAACAGCGCATGGCTTTTACATTGAATTTTAGTTGTATTCGATATGTAATGACATATTTTGTGTCAGCCTTAAAGCATACTTTTTGTAAAGCTCCATAAATTGTTCAACGGTGATGCCGTATTTATGATAGACAGCCTCAAAAATCAGATCGACATCTTTTCGTGGATTGAAATCATGCCCGTAAGAGGTTAACAGATTGAAGAAATACTCGCTATACTCGATTACTTCCTTGGCGTATTTATATTCTTCATCGTTCTTATCCATTTGGTCGATCTTTTCTTGGAACTGTTTCAAATTATAGACCATAACTCCATCTATTTTAAGCCCACTTTGGAAAAGGTCAGTATTGTATGTAGTTGGATTTAAATTTAATTGATATGTCTTTGAATCCGTCATACCGTAGAAATGTAAATCAGTATCCCAAAATGAAGGGGCTTTAAGCCCATACTGCCAAAAGTGGTAGACTCTCGTCGTATATAAATATAGAGCTTCAAATTGTTTTTCAATTGTAAGATTCTCGAACTTTTCCGACATGTCTGCCTGAATAATGATAGTCCCATCGTTCGAGGATAATGAGATAGAATCCGCATAATCGTGAAAGGAGGTTTTTTCATGCAAATCAAAGGTTGTTGATTCCAGAAACCTATATTCTTTTACTTTTAACCCTATGTAATAGAGAAAACTCAAAATACTGATGATGAGGGTTAACCATAGGAAAAATTTTTTGGTCATATAATTATTCTCCATGATAAGAATCTTTTAGAATAGTACCATTTTAGCAAAAGTTAGGTAATAAACATATATTAATATTATATTAATATATTTTTTAGGTGTTAAGATTTATTTTGCTTCCCCTTTAGGCATACTGTTGTTAGCGTTTTCATATTGTTTTTTTAAGGGATTAATGGTACATTTGTAACAGTTAAGGGAAAATTCGAACTATATATCGTATCACATGTTACTGATTCGAACAGGCATGGTGGTGAATGGAAGGTTAATCCTTTTGTTGCGCCTCCATGCCTTTTTTGCGGATGCTGCTTAAAGGTTGACGTTGAATGTAATGCTGAAAGGAAAAATGCCGCTTGGCCTTGATCAGTCGGCAGGGGGGATACTGGTGAAAATAGTAAAGGTTTTAAACAACAATGCGGTAGTCGTGATGGATGAGGGACAGGAAAAGGTTGCTGTCGGGGCCGGCATCGCTTTCGAGAAGAGAAAGAATGACATTGTGAATATCGGAAAGGTAGAGAAGATTTTCGCCATGAAGGAGAATAAAAAACTGGAACAGCTTCTGAACCGGATAGCTGAGGAGCATTTCAATATATCGGAGGCGATTATCTCCCATGCCGAGGAATATATGGGTGTGAAGCTGGATGAACATGTCCATATTGTCCTGGCCGACCATCTGTCGTTCGCAATCGAAAGGGAAAAGGAAGGCATCTACCTGAAAAACAAGCTCCTCCATGAAATCAAAATCTTGTACAGAAGAGAATTTGAGGTGGGGCTTTGGGCAATCAAATATATCGAAAAGCGGTGCGGTGTGAAAATGCCGGTGGATGAGGCTGCCTTTATCGCACTGCATATCCACACATCGAAAGTTCAAGGAGGTGATCTGCGTCAAGTTGTCAGGCTGACGACCATTGTAAGGGATATGGTCCAGATGATTAAGGATGAGCTGGACATCAGCGTGGAGGAAGATGATTTAGCCTATCAGCGGCTTACAATCCATCTGCGCTTTGCGCTGACAAGGGCAGAACGGTATGAACGCCACGTGATGGATGATGAAATGCTTCATATGATCAAAACTAAGTTTTCCCAATCATATGAATGTGCAAAATCCATAGCGGATTATCTGCTAAGCAAGCATGGCATTGAGTTACCGGAGAGGGAATGGGGATATGTGACTCTCCATATAGAACGCCTGAGAAAACAATAAGTTTTCTATCGAAATTATTTACTGTCATTTAGATTTTTATTTGGATGTTCTACGAATATGCGGAAGGGGATGTTTAGGATGATGAAATATTTGCAAAGGCTGGGCCGGTCTCTTATGCTGCCGGTTGCGGTGCTTCCGGTAGCTGCGGTATTGATGGGAATCGGTTACTGGATTGATTCGGACGGCTGGGGAGCAAATAACCCGTTTGCGGCTTTCCTGATTAAAGCGGGAGGCTCGATTATCGACAATATGTCGCTGCTGTTTGCGGTCGGTGTTGCCCTCGGGATGTCGAAAACAAAGGACGGGGCAGCGGCACTCAGCGGGCTTGTCGCATACCTTGTTGTAACGACTTTGCTTTCTACGGACACAGTCGCCATGCTGCAAAGTGTCGATGCAGGGGATGTTAATGCGGCTTTTGGAAAAATCGAGAACCAATTTATCGGGATTCTTTCCGGTTTGATTGCAGGTGCGATGTATAATCGCTTCTATCAGGTGAAATTGCCGGATGCTTTGGCTTTCTTTAGCGGGAAACGCTTGGTGCCGATTGTAACGGCCGGCGTGATGCTCGTCGTTTCCGGTATATTGTTTGTTGTTTGGCCAATGATCTTTTCCGCATTGGTGGACTTCGGTGAGGCAATCAGCAGTCTTGGTGCCGCTGGTGCGGGGCTATATGGCTTCTTCAACAGATTGCTAATCCCTACAGGCTTGCACCATGCATTGAACTCGGTATTCTGGTTCGATGTGGTGGGAATCAATGACCTGGGCAACTTCTGGGCCAATGAGGGGGAAAAAGGGGTTACAGGCATGTACATGGCCGGTTTCTTCCCGGTTATGATGTTCGGTTTGCCGGCAGCTGCGCTTGCCATGTACCATACGGCAAAATCAAAGAATAAAAAACAGATTGCCGCACTATTGATGGCTGCCGCTTTTGCTTCCTTCTTCACAGGTGTAACGGAACCGCTTGAATTTGCCTTCATGTTCCTTGCCCCTATGCTGTACATCACACATGCCGTGCTGACGGGCTTGTCCGTTGCCATTGCAGCTTTGTTCCAGTGGACAGCAGGTTTCACGTTCAGTGCCGGATTGGTCGACTTTGTCTTAAGCTCGAGCCTGCCGCTTGCCAACCAGCCGTATATGCTGCTCGTTCAAGGCCTTGTCTTCGGAGTCATTTACTATGTGCTGTTCCGCTTCCTGATCGTTAAGTTCAACTTGATGACCCCGGGCAGAGGAGAGG
>CAKQBC010000026.1 GCA_934215995.1 uncultured Bacillus sp.
CGGAATCCGAGGAAATGGACGTTGTCCTTCAGGCTAAGGATGTCTGCCGTTTTGACGATTTCCTCCTTGATCGGACCGTCGCCGACGAGCACAAGGTGCATCTTTGGATTATTTTCTTTTTTCATCGCACGCAATACGTTCTCATGCCCTTTGACGGGATGGAGCCGGGCCACCATCGTCATGACGAAATCATCCTCCGAAAGGCCAAGCTCTTTTTGCAGGGAGCCGTCTCTCTCCAATGGTTCAGCGAATTCGATGCCGTTGTAGATGGTGTATATCTTTTCAGCCGGAAAACCGAGCGACACCATATCTTCCTTGAAGCGCTCTGATACAGCGAAGAAATAGTCGATCTTCTTTAAGGCGCCCATATTCAGATTCGTGAAGATTTTACCCTTCAGCCCGCCTTTCATGAAATCGAGCTTCGGATCGCTGTGGATCGTCGTCACCCAGACAGCGTTGATTTTCGATTTAATGAAAGACATGAAAAGATTTGCTCGCGGGCCATGTGAATGGACAATGTCAAATTGCTCGTCTTTTATGAACTTCGCAAGCCTGGAAAGAATGCGGATGTCGTAGCGTGAGTTTTGCGAGAACAGCTCGACACGGATGCCTTTTTCCCTCGCTTCTTTTGATAAAGCACCTTCCTGAAACACGACGAGACAGGCCGTTTCCTTCGGGAACTGTTCAAGCAGTGTCGTCACATGCTTGCGCGATCCGCCTGTTTCTCCCCCGCTTATAATATGTAGAACTTTCATCTGTACACCTCCCCTTTCTCTTCTTATTTATAAAACAATAGCCCAAGTGAGCACCGGGCTCAATTGGGCTACTGCAGTCTTACTAGTCTCTGAGCACCTTCAGCAGGAATTTCGGCAGTGCCAGCTGGCGCTTGAACCGTTTCGGTTCCTTCATCAGCCGGTACAGCCATTCCAAGCCGAGCTTACGGTACGCTTCCGGTGCCCGTTGTACGTGTCCTGCAAAAACGTCGAAGCTGCCTCCGACTCCCTGGAACACTTTCGCCGTCACGCTGTCCATATGCTCACGGATCCAAAGCTCCTGTTTCGGGCTTCCCATCGCGACAAACAGCAGGTCGGCTTTCGCCTCATTGATTTTGTCCACGACAAGCTGAGCATCCTGCACATAGCCGTTCTCATAGCCGGAAATGATGATCGAAGGATATTTCTCTTCAATCTTTTCCTTCGCCTTCGAAACGACTTCTTCCTTAGCTCCATACAGGAAAACACGGTAGCCTTTTTCAGCCGCGAAGCCAAGCAGGCGGTCCATCATGTCGACACCCGTCACCCGTGAAGTGATATTGCCTTTTTTCAGCTTGGACGCAAGCAGGATGCCAACGCCATCTGGGATTCCGTATGTACTGTTGTTGATCAGGCTGCGAAGCTGTTCATTTTTTTCAGCCGCCATCACTTTTTCAGGATTCACGGCAATGATTGTTGATTTCAGGTTTTGCTGCATCCGTTTTTCCAGGTCGGCCAGGATTTCCTCATAGCTGAGCGGAGAAACGTCTACACCAAAGTAACTTTCTTTTTTCATCTGACCTCTTCCTTTTAAGAAAAGCATGGAATGCCTACTGGCCTTAAAAAGGCTTCCGACATTCCTGCTTAGACATTTTACTCCAAGGACGATCGTTTCGGACAATTTACTGCTTATGCTTGAATTGCTTTTAGGTTTTTCAAATTACCGATTTGGTATACAGTGAAACGCTCATCTTCGATTTTCGCACAGTTTCTTGTATCGAAGATGACAGGCGTAGCCATTTTTTCAAGCAATAAAGCTTCATCGAATTGCTTGAATTCATTGTGATCAACCAAAACGACAAGCAGGTTTGCACCATCTGCAGCTTCCTCAAGGGAAGACAGCTTGAACGGCACTTGCTCCTCTGTCACATGCGGATCATGGATACGCACATCATAGCGTTCGTTTTCAAGCAGCATTTCCGCAATTTCGATAGCCGGGCTTTCACGCACGTCATCGATGTTTCCTTTGTATGTCAAACCACAGACAGCGATAGCCGGTTTATCCAGCTCCGCAGTCATGCGCTTCACTTGCTCGATGACAAAGTGAGGCATTGAATTATTGATGCGGCGGGATTCCGTGATCAGCGGAGATTCCTCGCGCGCTTTTTCAATGATGAAATACGGGTCAACCGCCAGGCAGTGCCCCCCTACACCCGGTCCAGGCAAGTGGATGTTTACACGCGGGTGCTTGTTGGCAAGCTCGATTACATCATGGGCATTTACGCCAAGGCGCGCTGAAATTTTCGCAAGCTCGTTCGCAAGCGCAATGTTGACGTCACGGAATGTATTTTCCATCAGTTTGGACATTTCCGCTGTCACTGCTTCTGTTTCAATGACATCGCCAGTGATGACGGCACGGTATACGTCGCCTGCTTTTTTCGCTGCTTCCGGCGTCAATCCTCCGACGATGCGTGTGTTTTCAATCAGTTCAATCAGAATGCGCCCTGGAAGGACACGCTCCGGACAATGTGCAATATATACATCTTTAAGCGGATCGAATCCGCCTTCTTTTATGATTGGGGCAACCAAATCATCCATTGTTCTTGGAGGGATTGTCGATTCAACGATCACGACATTGCCTTTCTCCAAATATGGAAGGATTGCTTTTGTAGCTTGTTCCACATAATCAACATTCGCTGTTGTATCCTCATGGATCGGCGTCGGTACGGCGATGATGAAAACATCCGCTTTCTCAGGCACCAGGGAAGCGCGAAGGTTTCCTTTCTCCACCACAGACTTCACAAGCTCAGGCAGATCGACTTCCTCTATTGTCACTTTTCCTTCGTTTAAGGAATCTACAACTTTTTTATTAACGTCTACACCCAGAACGTCGTAGCCGGCACGGGCAAATACGGACGCCGTAGGCAGACCGATGTAGCCTAATCCAACGACACAAATCTTCTTCATAAACGTGACCTCTCCATTATGTTAAATTTTTAACAAGCAGTTCATTCATATAGTATATCAAAATTCGCGATTCCTTGCATTATTTACATGAAAAGGAAGGAGCCGCTTCTTTCCCTTCACCGGTTCGCTGCAATGCCTTCCGATTCATATCTTTTCCTATTAGCCCCATCTAATTGCACAGAAAGCCCCATTCTCCCTTCCTTAATCCAGCAGGGAATGAATTGCGTTGCCCAACTGTGGGTGTAATGTTAAAATATATGAAGGTTTTTGTTGAAAGATGGAGTATGTCCTGCATTTTTGACCGGACAAGCTCTTTTGATAGTTACGTTCGAAAAATAAGGAGGATTTCTTAGTTTTGAAAATAGTCATCTCAGGTTTTTATGGTTTAGGAAACACCGGAGACGAAGCGATTCTCGAAAGCATTGTCGATAATCTGCGCGACTCGCTTGATGCTCCTGATATAACAGTATTCTCATTATCCCCGAAGGAAACGGCTGAACAGCACAACGTCAAGACCGTTTACCGCGGCTGGAGGCATGACAACGGCGGCAAGATCAAAGCATTGCGCGAAGCCGACCTGTTGATCTCAGGCGGAGGCGGTTTGCTTCAGGATGCCTACCCGACAAAATTCCTGTTCGGGCCGCTTCCATACTATCTATTGATTGTGCTGCTTGCGAAGCTATGCCGCACAAAGGTTATGTTCTTCTCGCAAGGGATCGGGCCGGTCACATCCAAATGGGGCAAAACGCTGATGAAGCTTGCCAACCTGGCTGATTTCGTAACAGTCCGCGACCAATTCTCGAAGGACTACCTGCACAATCTCGGCGTAACAAAGCCGGAAACAGTGGTGACATCCGATATCGTATTCGCATTCAAGAAAAAGCATGACACATCCTGCATGGATTCCATCAATATCCGCGGCGATGAAAGATTGGTCGCAGTATCAATGCGCCCTTGGTTCGAGCATACAAAGCAATTCGAACAAGCGGCACAGATTCTTGATGAATTGATCGAGCAAAGAGGCGTTACACCTGTCTTCGTACCGATGGAAGGCCACCATGACACAAACGCCAGCGAGCAAGTGATGTCCCATATGAAAAACAGGGACAAATGCATCATGCTCGGGGAAAACTTCACTCCGAATCAATATCTGAACTTCATCGGAGACTGTGAGCTTACGATCGGCATGCGCCTGCACGCCTTGATATTCTCGACGATCATGGGTGTTCCCCATATCGGATTGAGCTACGACAAAAAGGTTGAAAGCCTGCTGAAGCGCAGCGGCATGTGGGAGTATTCCGCAGACCTGATGGAAATCGATGCGGAGAAACTGACAGCCAATGCCATCAAAATGCTTGATGACCGTGAAGCGTACTCTGCCATCGTACAGAAAAATGCAGAAATCATGCGCAAAGAAGCTGTGCGTAATGTCGAGCTGCTGAAGGAAAACTTTGTGAAGTGAACCGAGGAGGAACGAACATGAAAATTTTGATCGCAACAGCCTATGATTACCCCCATGCCGGCGGACTTTCCGTCCATGTCGATACATTGAAGGCAGGCCTTGAAGCGATGGGGCATGAGGTGGATGTACTGTCCTTCTCGGACGTCTCCCCTGTTTCCCGCAAGCTGTTGGCTCAAGGGCCAAGCTACCTGCTGAACAAGCTGAAAAAAGGGAAAGGCATCGTCTGGAGCCATAAAATGCGCCAGCGTTTCCTTCGCACGCTTATGGAAAGAAACCGTGTCCGCAACTATGATTTGATCCATGCACAAGACCCGTTCACAGTGCTTGCCGCACTAGAAACACGGATCCCGACAGTGGCTACTGTACACGGCTACATGGCATTCGAATCGATTTCAAAAGGCTCGATGGACGAAGGCAGCCCGGAAGCGAAATTCATGCAGGATATTGAAATCCAGGCTTATCGCGGCGCACGCAAGGTTGTAACGGTCGATACGCGATTGAAGGAGTATGTAAAAGATTTATCCGGCGTGGAAGCGACAGCGATCCGCAACTTCATTGATGTAGACAATTTCAAGCCGAATAAAGGCAAACAGCAAGAGCTTCGTGCCAAGTACAATGTGCCTGCCGACAGCCCGGTGCTGTTCTGCCCGCGCCGCCTGACTAAGAAAAACGGCGTCATCTACCCGGCTTTGGCGCTTCCGAAGGTGCTGAAGGAATTCCCGAATACAAAGCTGATTTACGCAGGAAGCGGCGAAGCCCTCAGCGAAATCAAAGAAATCGTAGCACGTGAAGGCATGGAAAACAGCGTAACGCTGCTTGGCGCTGTTGCCCACAGCGTTGTGCGCGATTATTATGACCTGAGCGACGTTGCGCTTGTACCGAGCGTCCATTCTGCCGGCGTTGAAGAAGCAACATCCATTTCCGCATTGGAAGCCATGGGTTCAGGTTCCCCACTAATCGCCTGCGCGGTCGGCGGCCTGAAGGAAATCGTCAACAGCGGCGAAGACGGCTTGCTCGTCGAAGAGAAGAACGTTGAGGAGTTATCGGACGCCATCCTGACATTGCTCCGCGATCCGAAAGCCGGTGCTGAAATGGCTGCGAAAGCACGCGCCAAAATCGAAAAAGATTATTCCCATATTGCAGCGGCCAAGAAATACATGGAGATTTACGAAAGCGCCCTTAAGCAATAACGGGCTTTTGCTTACCGGAGGTCTGGCGCAGAAATGTGTGCCGGGCCTTCTCTGTTCGTTCTGTCCCTTCAAACCTTGAAAGGACAGGGCTTATCCTTCTAAAGAATTGAGGTGCGGTTGCACTTGTCTACATTAAAAAAAGCCGCCATATGGATCACATTGCTGTCTTTAGTGCTGAAACTATCCGGTCTTCTCCGCGAGTCGATCGTATCCCGGGTATTCGGCGCGAGCGATGCGACCGATGGCTATGTATATGCATTTTCCCTGATCACACTGGTGGTCGCCATGGTATCCGGCGGATTCAACAATGTGTTCCTGCCGATGTTCTCAAAAGAAAAGAAAGCCGATGCCGCTAAGGCAGACCGCAATGCGAACGGAATCATGAACTGGACGGTCCTGTTTTTCGCAGGATTATCCGTTGCCGGCTTCTTCCTCGTTCCGTATATCATCCCGCTGATCACGCCTGAATCTATGAGCGCTGGAGCCGAGGATGTCGCTATCCGCACGATGCGGATTTTCCTTGTCGCAATGGCTGCCGTGGCGCTGAACGGAATATTGGAATCTTATTTGCAAGGCCGCCGTACATTCGTGCCGGCCCAGATTTCAAAAATAAGCGCCACCTTGATGGGTGCTGTATTCGCCCTGCTTTTCTCGAATGAATGGGGCATTTACAGCCTGGCGTACGGGTTCGTATTCGGGACTGTGCTCGGCATCCTTGTGCAATTCTTCTTCCTGCTGAGAAGAGGGTTCGCATGGTCTCCGAGCATGAAGGTCGACCGCGAGTTCAGCAAGTCATTTATCGTCTTGATTATACCGGCTCTCCTGAATTCAGTCGTCGGGCAGATCAATATGTTCGTCAATAAAACATTTGCCCTCGGTACAGTTGAGGGTGGCGCCACATATCTTGATAAGGCGTCCTTGCTTGTCAGCATCCCGAATACGATTTATGCGACGACGATTGTCGCCATCATCTTCACGCTGCTGTCTGAGCAAGTTGATAACAAGAAAAAGTTCCAGGACACGATGCATATGGGGATGCAAATTTCACTCGTGACATTGCTTCCGATTGCTGTCGGCCTATTCCTTGTCGGCGAAGAAGCGTTAGCTTTCATTTATGAAGGCGGAGCGTTCACCGCTGCCGATACGCATAATACGTACATCGCGATGGTTCTTTATTTGCCGATGATTGTCGCACAAGGCCTTCAGTACATCGTTTCAAAATCGATGTATGCGCGCGGTTTGACGGCTGTCGTCTTCCGCATCAGTGTCACAACGGTCGCATTGAACTTCATCATCAACTGGCTGATTGTCGATTCACTCGGTTACCGTGGACTTGCTGTAACGAGCTCGGTTGTTGCGGTTTATTTCCTTGTCGTATCAACGATCGTCATGTACCGCGACTTCGATAAGAGCGAATCAAAACGCCTATTCGGCCTGATTGTACGTGTCATTCCGCCGACTTTGCTGATGGCATTGCCAATCTATGCATTAAAGCATTTCACACCGCTTGGCGGATTGCCTGATGTTGTCCAGCTCGTCCTGTTCGCCGGACTCGGCGCCGTCATTTATGCTGTCGGCCTGTATATCTTCTACCGTGAAGCATTCACAAAGCTGCTTGGCTTGGTGAAACGTAAGAAGAAAGCATAATCATAAACCTGCTCCATTTTTGGAGCGGGTTTTTTATTGGCAGAAGGAAGGGATGCCCCGGATGCCATCGAAATAGTTAGAGGTCTGGAGGGATTTTTATGATGTTTGAAATGACGAACCAGATTCGGGTCGCGGACCAAAAGGAAGGGCAAAAGTGGTACAGGGTTCTCTTCAATCGGGAAGCCGACTTCATTCCCCATGAAGGGTTTGCCGAGTGGGAAATCCTCCCCGGATGCTGGGTCCAGGTTGCCGAGGGGATACCTCCCTTCGGCAGCGGATCTGTGCGTTTCGGGGAAATAGTAAATCGGAAAGAGCACGGATTGTCCGGGAGCTGCAGATTGAGGAATTCGAAATCTATGAACGGGATGAAGTGCCTGTGAGGTGGGGCACATATTCAGACCCGTGGGGAAACAGGCTCGGATTGTTTGAATACAAGGATAAAAAAGAAGAACAGAAGAGGATTGCCACGTTGGCAGGCAAGTAAATAGGCAAACCCGTTCCGGTGATGGAACGGGCTCTTTGTTTATTTTGCGATGTTCACTTTCTCGATGTAGCGGTCGGTCACGCCATGTGCAGAGATATAGGCGTACTTTTCGGTCGTGTTGTCGGAAAGGATTCGGTGCCATGTTGTTCCGTTGATGGTTTCCGTTGAAATGGATGCGACCATATAACCTGCCCTGTATTGGTAAAGCAGCTCACTTTTCGCGTCTGCTTCAGCCCGGACATTCAGCTTGCCGCCGTTCACATTTGCCGGAACGATGACTTCATAGATATCGTATGGATTTGAATTGTTGACGAAGTCTTTGCCGCCGTATGCCTTGTCTAATTTCAGCATAAGCCCGGCAATTTTTTCTCCCCAATACGGATCGGATGCATAACGCATATTGACGCCAAGGTATTTATTGCCCAGGAATCCCCCGTTTTCCGCATATCCATTGCTTACAGGGACGTAACTTTTATTGAGGACAGCCACATAGCTGTCAACGTTTGCTTCAGGCGAGCTGTATACTTTACCGCCGGATGTGCTGCCGTCGGAAATATCGATGCCGAACAGATTATTTTTCGTTTGTGCAATTGAGCTCATCCCATAATCACTTTCATGGAGCGCATGCGCCAGAATGATGAACGCGTTTATTTTACTGGAAGCTTCGACTTCCTTCAGCTTATCGCCAAGCCCGAGCACTTTGCTTTTCGTTGAAGCATCCTTGTATCTTGCGTAGGCAGTCGGGTTGCTTTTGTATAATTTTTCGCGTGCTGCCACTTCTGATTTGATGATGTTATTCAAGTCTGCCGCTGTGTACTTTGTAGATGTACGGAATGGCAGGACATTGAAATATTGGCGGATGTCCGCGACACCCGATCCATTTTCAGTCGTAAACGTCTGTCCGTCCCAGCTGTAATACTTTGTTCCCTGTTTCATGCCGGATGCCGGGATGCCGTAAGAAAATGGCGTAAACCACGTATTCGTACTGTAATTGTATACATAGTGAATCAGGTTTCCGCCAGAGTCGACCGTGTAATAATTTTGCTTGTCATTCATCGTTTCCGGTATAAGCTTTGCATCGCTCTGCTTCACATACCCGTCCGCTCCTGCCAATTTGACATGGATGGTTGTCTCATCTGAGCTTACGTATTCAAGCTCCCGGTTGTACTCGATGCCGCTGTATATATTAGCTGTAGTGAATGTTTTCGATTTGTAGATTTTTGTTTCCGGAAGGACATCCGGATTACTGCTAGGTGCCTGCGCCACTACGATTCCTTTGTCCATCTTGACGACTTTATCCCCTTGCAGGATGACGGTGTCCGTTCCTGTCTTCCAGGCAGCTACCGCTTCTGCGTATGTCTTGTATTTCGTATTTCCTGGTGTCACGCCTGATTTAGTGACCGTTCCGATTGAATAGATGCCTTGTTCAACAGGCGGGTTTTGTACCTTCAGGACATTCAGTGTACGGTAAATGAAGGATGCCGCATCCTGCCGTGTCGCATTATCCTTTGGCCTGAATACATATTTGCCGTTTACATGCTGGCCGAGAATGATTTTGTAGCCGACCATGTTCTGTATGGCTGATTTCGATTCAGCTTTTAAGGTTGCTGTATCAGTGAAAGCCAGCTGCGTCTGTTTAACAGGCACGTTTTTGTAAACGAGTGCCCGGTGAATCATCACCGCCATATGTTCACGTGTGATTTTGCTGTCAGGAGAAAAAGTTGTGGAGGTTGTTCCCTTGACGATGCCTGCTGCCGCAGCGGCATTGATCCCTTTTGCCAAGGCGGAACTTTTGCCCACATCCTTAAACACATGCGGGCCATCCGGCAATTCAAGCGCCCTGTGCAGAAATGAGGCAAACTCTGCACGAGTGACATTGTTCTGCGGGTAATACAGGCCGTTGGACCCTTTTATGATCCCCATTTCGATCATTGCCTGCATATCTTCTTTGATGTTCTCTTTGGCTGAGGCTTGTGCAGTAGGCAATATAGACAATAAAACTAGCAAACTCATAAAGACTGCAATGAATTTTTTCACGATACTCCCCCTTTGTTTCTAGCAAGTATAACAAATACTTGCTAATTAGCAGGAGATTTGGCGTACTATCCGGTTAAAAATAGTATTTTAGACCTATTATTCTACCGTAAATAGGGAATGTTGATTTTTGTATTCAATCCTGAACGGGTGGCGGTTGCGGGGTTCGTTCATTTTGGATTGGTTTACGTTTAATTCAGCAGGATTTTCGTTCATTTTCGAAGGTTTTTCATTCATTTCTGGCTGGCATCAGGTTTATGAACGGCAGCTCTTTTATTACCCATAGAAAAAAGCCGGCTCCCCATAAGGAAACCGGCTTACTTAAAATCTATTTTTTAATAAACATTTGTGTCCAGTGGTTTGTCCCTGACACATGGCCAACCCCGATATGTGTAAAGTTCGGATTCAGGATGTTTTCACGGTGCCCCTGGCTGTTCATCCAGGCATTCACTACCGCTGAAGGCGATGTTTGTCCCATGGCGATGTTTTCACCTGCATAGCTGTAGCCGATGCCGAATCGTTCCATCATATCAAACGGCGACCCGTATGTCGGGCTTTGGTGTGAGAAGTAGTTATTATCCTTCATATCCTGTGATTTGATGCGTGCCACCTTGCTTAAAGCAACATCAGTCGATAATGCTTTTAAGCCTCTGGCTGTGCGCTGGGCATTCGTCAGTGTAATGACCTGCTTTTCATATTCACTCAGCGTATATGTTTGTACAGGCGGCTTAGGCACTGCCATCCCAAGCTCACCGAATGTACGGTAGATGTACACCGCTGTTGTGTTGCGTGTAGCTGTTTCCTGAGGCTTGAACAAGTATCCGCTTCCGCTCTTATAGCCGCTTATGATCCCATGTCCGACCATTCTTTGGACAGCTGATACAGCGGATGCCCCGATTTTATCTTTATCAAGGAATTTCAAGGCACCAGATTTTTTTGCCGCTCCTTTGTAATCAAGCGTTCTGCTGATCATGATCGACATTTGCTCACGGCTGATCTGTTGCCCAGGTGAGAACTTGGTAGCGCTTGTCCCCTTTACAATGCCTGCTTTCGCTGCAGCATTGATGCCTTTAGCCAATGAAGAGCTTTTGTTTACATCTGTGAATGCATGCGGTCCTTCCGGAAGATCGAAAGCCCTGTATAAGAAAGTCGCGAATTCCCCGCGTGTTACTGTTGCGTTTGGCTTATAAATGCCATCCCCATATCCTGTGATGACCCCTAATTCAATCATAGCCTGCATCTCGACACTGATATTCTCCGCTGCCGAGGCTTTTTCAGCCGGCAGGAATGGAATCAGCAATGCGGCGCATAAAATCAATGAAACTAATTTCTTCATTCCCAATAAGTCCTCCTTTGTCTTTCTGCCAATCTATCATACCACTTACCAATCTTCGCTTTTTCCTTTTTACCAATCTTTCAAATGAAAGAAAACATTGTCATACTTTGTAATGCTTTTGTCATAAAACATCCATGAGCTTCGACTCCCAACCCATGGATGAAAATTTATTTTCACAGAAAAAAAGATCGCCCGTATTCATACGGACGATCTCTTTATTATTTCGCGATCGGCAAAGCTTTCGTATAGTTGCTGTGGACATATGCATATTTATTGGCTACATTATCGGACAGGATTTTGTGCCAGTTATTGCTTGTCTCGAGGACAGCAACAGGCATGCCTGCTTTTTTATACGTGAACAGCAGGTTCGCATTTGACGCGGAGCTTGCGGATAATCTGATATTCAATCCGGAAGTCGTCGTTTCATGAATTGTGTACTTCATGAAATCTTTGCTGCCCAGGTATTTATCGATGTTATACATGTGGCCGCCCACTTTTTCTCCCCAATATGGATCGGATGCATAACGGACGTTAATTCCCCGCGCTTTGCTTCCGGCCATGCCGCCATTTGCATAAGCGCCTGTTGCAGGGACATAATTCTTGTTCAGGTAGTTGTTCGCCAAGGAGTTCACACAATCCTCGATTGTTGCGTATGACTCCCCGTTCGTCGGGTCGCTGTCAAATACTTTTATTCCAAAGATGTTGTTGATTGTTTGCGCGTGTGTGCTCATCCCGAAATCACTTTCATGGATAGCCATGGCTACAATCAGCATCGCGTTAATTTTTTTCTCGGATTCTACTTTTTTGGCAATTTGCCCAAGGCCGATCAGCTTGCTTTTTGTTGTGGCATCCTTATAACGGACATATGATGTCGGGTTCGACTTATACAGGTTTTCCCTTGCCTTAAGCTGTGCTGTAATATAGCTTTCTAGCTGGGCTGCCGTATAAGTAGTGGATGTACGTGCAGGAAGCATATTGAAATACTGATAATACGTTCCGGCATTCGCGCCGCTGTCAGTTGTGAAAGAAGCCGCATCCCAGCTGTAATACTTCGTTCCTGAATTGAAGCTTGCAGGTGCTTTTCCGATAACAGACGTTGCCAACTTAGCCCCTGTCGCAGGATTGTAGATATGATGGACTAGCTCTCCTGCCGAATTCGGGCTGTAATAGGATCTTTGCTTAATTTGCTGTGTCGGCAGCAAGACCACATCGTTGTGGCTTACGTAACCGGTCACACCGGCAACCTTTACAGTGACTTTATCCGCATCGGATGATACATACTCGATTTCATTGTTCGTTGAAACAGGACCATAGATTGTCTTTAAGGATGTATCCGTATAGACAACCGTAGTCGAGTTCCCTGCTCCCGGCTTTGTCATCACGAGCCCAGCGCTCATCTTGATGACTTTTCCGTTATAAAGCAGCACTTGCGAAGAGCTGCCTGTATAGGCTTTGACTGCCTGATCATAAGTTGCGTAAGATTTCGCTCCTTCCGTAATTGTGCCGGAGGAGTTGATGGTAGCAACATTGAATAATTTTTCCGTTGTATCAGGATCGGATGGATCTTCAGCTGCTTCAATCTTTTCCTTGTAGTCTAGGAGCCTGTAGATGAATGCAGCCGATTCCGCACGTGTTGCGCTGTTTTTCGGCCTGAATTCATAACCGCCCTCTACTTTGTATCCTTTGATGATGTTTGCCCCCACCATATAGGAAACAGCTGTCCGGAAGTCTTTATTGATGGAACCAAGATCTTTAAAATCAAGAGAACCGGCCTCTTTTGTTAGAAGCAGATAGTCCATCGCGTTATTGATCATCGCGGCCATCTGTTCACGTGTGATGTCATTATCAGGCTTGAATGTGCCGTCCTTGTACCCATTCGTGATGCCTGCTTCCGCAGCGGCATTAATTCCCGGCGCCAGTTTTGATGTCAATCCGACATCGCTGAACTTATGCGTGCCGGTAGGCAAATTAAGCGCCCGTGAGATAAAGGTCGCGAATTGGCCTCGTGATACCTTTTCCCCTGGTTTATAGACACCGGTGCTATATCCGGATATCACTCCTTTGGCAATCATGGCCCGCATTTCTTTTTCGAGCGCAATCCCGGTAATATCATCCGAGGCAGCATGCGCATTCGAGAGCGGCATGATAGAGATTGCAAGCATGAGACTTAGAAACAGTGAGATGATTTTCTTCATTGCAAGCTCCTTTCAGCTTTTGTTCATAGGCATATATGTAGTTAGCCTAAAAATATATGTCATTATCATTCTATCAATCGTCATATGCTAAATCTAGTGAATATCCGATAAAAAAAACAATAATTCCCAGAAATAGTAAGCTGGCGATTTTCATTACTTCCTTTTTCATATGAAACCTAGTAGAGTTGATTCGGCAAACTAATTAATCAAACGTTTGATTAATCAATTCATTTCCGTAAGTCCATATTCCGTTGAACTACCCCCACTTAAACTTCGTTTGCTTTCGCATCACTACGTTTTGAAGTGGGGGTCTTCTCGCTAATTTAAGATAAAAATTAAAAAAACTGCTCCCGGACCGCTCCGGAAACAGTTTTTTTATTGCCGATCATAATGTGCCGTTGTATAAAGCAGCTGTGAATTCTGCCCTTGTGGCTTTATCTGTTGGGCGGAATGTGGACGTTTTGTATCCGCCTGTCGTATCAATGTATTTCATGGCTACAATGGCATCGTATGCCCAGTAGCTGGCCGGCACATCGGTATAGGTGGAGCTTGAAACTGAGCCGCTTGGCACGCTGATTTTCATCGCATTTTTAATGATGACAGCCATCTGCGCCCGTGTCAGTGTGTCATTCGGGCGGAAAGTTCCGTCACTGAACCCTTGAATGATGCCGAGCTCTCTTACCGCTGCTATATCTTTGGCAAACGTATGGCCAGAAGACACATCCTTAAATGAGCTGGTCGTTTTTGCCGTATGTTTCAGAACCCTGTTCACGAACGCGGCAGCTTGTCCGCGTGTAACGGAATTGTTCGGGCGGAATGTCCCGTCTGTGTAACCATTGATGATATTTTTTTCACTTAATGTTTCAATTGCCTTGTAAGCATAATGAGAGGATGAAACGTCGGAAAAATTTCCTGACGCTGCAGAAACGCTTGTTTTCACGCGTTTAGCGCCTGTATATTTCGGTCCCCAATACGTATTGCTTAAGCTTGCGATTGAAACACCCTTGCTGCTTGTCGAGCTGATGAAATCATTGCTACCGATATAGATCCCGACATGCGTTACGCCTGAAGTGGAACTATTTGAGAAGAAAACCAAGTCGCCTGGCTGCAGGTTGCTCTTTGAAACGCTTGTCCCGGCACTTGAGTATTGGCTTGCAGCTGTACGCGGCAATGTAACGCCTACTTGTTTATACACATATACGGTATATCCGGAGCAATCGAAGCCTGATGTGGTGTTTCCTCCCCATAAATAGGGCACGCCCAAATATTTTTTGGCTATAGTTACGATGTCATTT
>CAKQBC010000027.1 GCA_934215995.1 uncultured Bacillus sp.
GTCAATGAATCGGTACGTTTTTCAGTCTCTCTTTCGAGGGGTGTGTACATTGTTTCCACTGTCGTCGATAGGGAGTTCCAGATGGAATACATCCAGCTGCCTGCCACAATCAGGATCAGGAGGGCTGCTCCTCCGGTTATCTTAAGCCAAAGACGGTTCTTTTTCTTCTTTTTTCTTTTCTTCATTTCACCCATTTAGTTCGTTCGTCCTCTCGCATTCTTTCATTCTTCTAATTATAAATAATTTGCAATCGTCTGTATATAAGAACATTTGCGAACAAATTCAGTGCGACCTTGATTGCTGTAAGGATAGGCTCATTTCTCGCTGCAAGAGCAAAGGGAACTTATAAAAGGGTAAAAATTGTAAAATATACCCAGTTGTTTGATCGTACGCTATAAAAAACAATCAAAAGTCGCGTATCTTTTATCATGGCAAAGCATATATTTAGGCAAACATCTATTGCTCCGGCTATCTTTTCTTCTTTGAAAAAACTGCTTGCACGACAAAATATCACCCTTCAATTAAATACTCCAAAAACCGTCTGAAGTATGAATATCATGAGAGCGGCAACCGAAGAAATGAAACGATTCTCATTTTGTATACAGTGCGACCCGATAGCTGCGGAAACACAACATTTACTATTAAAAGCATTCATATGAATCAACGAAACAAGTTCCATCAGGAAAGGAGAGTTCCTATGAAAACAGTAAGAAAAGCGATTATACCGGCTGCGGGTCTCGGCACGCGATTTCTGCCCGCCACTAAAGCGATGCCGAAGGAAATGCTGCCGATTGTCGACAAGCCGATGATTCAATACATTGTCGAAGAGGCGATTGCTTCAGGGATTGAGGATATCATTATCGTGACCGGTAAAGGAAAAAGGTCTATTGAAGACCATTTTGATTATGCCTATGACCTTGAAAACAGATTGATTGAAAAAGGCAATTTCGATCTTCTGGAAAAAGTCCAGGCCCCTTCCAAGGTCGATATCCATTATATTCGGCAAAAAGAACCGAAAGGATTGGGGCATGCTGTTTGGTGTGCCCGTAATTTTATCGGGAATGAACCGTTTGCTGTGCTATTGGGGGATGACATTATCCAGAGCGGTATTCCCTGCTTGCGGCAACTGATTCAGGAATACGAAGAAACGCTGTCTTCTGTTATTGCTGTGCAGAAAGTGGGAGACCATGAAACCCATCGCTATGGAATCATTGATCCAGTCATGCAATTGGGAAGACGATATCAGGTCAGCTGTTTGGTGGAAAAACCTTCAACCGGTACAGCCCCCTCCAATCTGGCGATTATGGGGCGTTATGTGCTGACGCCTGAAATCTTCACGTTCCTCGAACAGCAGCAAATAGGTGCCGGCGGAGAGATTCAATTGACGGATGCGATCCAAAAATTAAACGGGATCCATAGGGTTTTTGCCTATGAGTTCGAGGGACGGCGTTATGACGTCGGGGAAAAGGCAGGGTTCGTCAAGACGACAATTGAGTTTGCGCTGGGAAATGATGATATAAAAGATGACATATTGGACTATTTAGGAACGTTATTCAGTGAAGAATTATCTATCAGAATGAAGTAGAATCCGATTGCAGCAGGGAGGCCCTCGGTATGAAAAAAGCAGCAGTGCCATATTTATTTTTGAAAAGGTGTATGGATATCTTCGGGGCGGTAACGGGATTGCTGGTGACTTTGCCTATCCAAATGATTTTAATGGTCTTCTATCATTTCGGCGACAATAAAGGGCCTGTCCTTTTTAAACAAGCGCGAATAGGGAAACAGGGCAGGACATTCTATATCTATAAATTCAGGTCGATGGTCGTTGATGCGGAGAGAATATTGAAAGAGGATCAGGAACTATATACGAAGTATGTGAGAAATAACTTCAAATTGGAACAGCATGAAGATCCGCGTATCACGCCATTCGGACGTTTTATCAGGAGAACGAGTCTCGATGAACTGCCTCAATTTTACAATGTACTGAAAGGGGACATGAGCCTCGTCGGCCCAAGGCCTGTCGTTGTCGATGAAATAAAAGAGTATAAGCATACGAAAGATGACTTTCTTTCGGTAAAGCCGGGAATCACAGGCTACTGGCAGGTATGCGGAAGAAGTGGGATAGGCTATCCGGAACGGGTCGATATTGAATTGTACTATGTGTATAATCGTGGCTTGTTATTCGACTTGAAAATCTTGTGGAAAACAATCTATCAAGTTTTGGCAAGAAAAGGGGCGTATTAAATGGGAGGAAAAATCCTCGTGATCGGCGGGGCCGGATACATAGGCTCACACGCAATAAAAGGTTTGCTGGAAAAAGGATACGGGGTTGTCGTGGCCGATAACCTGGTAACCGGCCATAAGGGAGCTGTTCCTTCGGCTGTTTCCTTCTATTTCGGGGATGTGCGTGAAAAAGCATTTTTAGATGATGTCTTTGTAAAAGAAAACATCGATGCGGTTATGCATTTCGCTGCCTATTCATTGGTCGGTGACTCAATGGCCGACCCATTGAACTATTTTCATAATAATACGTACGGCATGATGGTGTTGCTTCAGGCTATGAAAGATAGAAACATAGATAAGGTTGTTTTCTCATCCACGGCTGCGGTCTATGGAGAGCCGAAGCATATCCCGATTACGGAAGAGGAACCGACAAATCCGACAAACCCATACGGTGAATCAAAACTCATGATGGAAAAAATGATGAAGTGGGCAAATGAAGCCCACGGCATCCGTTTTGTATCCCTTCGTTATTTTAATGTGGCGGGTGCCAGTAATGATGGCTCTATCGGTGAAGACCATCGAACCGAAACGCACTTGATTCCATTAGTTTTGCAGACAGCCCAGGGGAAGAGAGAAAGCATAACAATCTTTGGGGATGATTATGATACAGCGGATGGCACGTGCATACGGGATTATATTCATGTGACGGATTTGGTTGATGCCCATATTTCGGCACTGGACTATCTGATGGAAGGCAATGAAAGCAATACCTTCAATCTTGGGAGTTCAACCGGCTATTCGGTGAAGGAAGTCATCGATGCCGCAAGAGAAGTGACAGGTTTGCCGGTCAATATTTTATTGGGTGAGAGGAGATCCGGGGATCCCAGTGTATTAATTGCTTCCAGTGATAAGGCGAAGGCAATTTTAAAATGGGAACCGAAGCATTCGGATATCTCCCAAATCATCGGAAGCGCCTGGAACTGGCATAAAAACCATCCAGAAGGATATTTGGATTGACTGGGGGACTTCATGGATTGGACATCAATATATAGAAAAGCAGGTTAAAAGGAATGAATCTTTTATCACTCATGAACATATAGTTAGTAGGACAAACAACTTGTACATCTCCTGTCTTCCTCATTTACTAGAATACTCTTCAAATCTATCGGTTTACCAATTTGGTACTTTTGCTGTATGACGGGTTAATGTGCAATCACACAGATCGAATATTTTGGGAATGGTGGGGTCATATGGAATGAACGTGCTAATTACAGGCGGATACGGATTCATCGGATCATATGTTGCGGATTTATTCTCTCTTGAGGGACATGACGTTTTTATTTTGGATGATTTATCGAAGGGCAATCCATCGCTTGTCCGTTGCCGCCATGCATCGATGATTGAAAACATCCAAAGCCCGGTATGTGAAGCATTTTTTCAGGAGCATTCTTTTGATATCGTCGTGCACTTGGCGGCTCAGACTTCTGTGCAGCATTCCATTAAGGACCCAGTGGGCGATTCGAGGATTAATGTGGCAGGACTGGTGAATATACTTCACCTTTCTGCCAAATACAACGTAAAGCAATTTGTGTTCGCTTCCTCCGCAGCCGTGTATGGAGACAGTGATGAGCCTGTCATTACGGAACAAACGGCTTGCAATCCGGCTTCCCCGTACGGGCTGAATAAATGGATCGGCGAGTGCTGCTGCCGCCAATGGAATTCGATGTTCGGTTTGAACAGTGTCTGTTTGCGTTTTTCCAATGTATACGGACCCAAATATGCCAGTCATACAGAGCAAAGCGTTATTCCTGTCTTTATTGACAGGCTATTGAGGGAAGAGCCGCTGCCTGTGTACGGGGACGGCGAACAGACAAGGGATTTTATTTATGTGGAGGATATCAGCAAAGCAATTTATCTTGCTGCCACGCATGGGTTGTCCGGCGTTTACAATGTGTCTGCTTCTGTCCCTAATACTGTCAATGATGTCATCGATATTTTGAAGGGGCTGGGGCATGATCTGCAGACAATCCGTTTGCCGGAACGTGCAGGCGATATCAAACATTCACTGCTTGACAGCGCAAAATTAAAGCATGCGCTCGGATGGGAACCTCAATATGCCCTTCAGGAAGGGCTGGAAAAGACATATTTTTATTTAAAGGAACATTTGCTTATATAGGTCTTGAGGAACGAAAAACAGTGCCGGGACGGTAATGTCGATTAAAGGGGCTCTGGCCTGACGGGGAGCAGTTGCCCTGCTTGAACATCTGCAAAATTGGCTGCAGAGAACAGAGCTTATTGATAGCAGCAACGGGAGAAAAGATGAAAGTGGTGAGTGTCATTGCAAGAATCTTTCGGCCTTAAGGAAGCGGCTGCCATTCTTGGGAAAGAAAAAAAGCTGATTGCGGCAATCATTTTTACGCTGACTGCTTTGGGGGTTATTGCGGGCATGTTGGTTCCACCTGTTTATCAGGCTAAAACCGACCTGCTGGTTAACTTCAATAAAGTCGAGCAGAACTCAAATGAAATCAATGCCAATGAAATAGAAACGAATCTGCGGCTAATAGAAACGTACAAATACATTATCGGCAGTTCAAGAATACTCGAGCAAGTCGCTGAAGAATTGGGAGGTTCCCTGTCGTCTGCAGATTTGAAGAAGAAAATAGCAGTCAAGACAGACGAAAAAACGCAAATTATCACAATTATAGCGGAAGACAGCAATCCTAAGGAAGCCATGAAGATTGCTGATTCGACTGCCGGCTATTTTAAAGCGGATATTATGAAGCTCATGCAATTGAACAATGTCCATATCCTGACGGAAGCGAACGTGGATGGATCGAGCGGTCTGATTAAAAAAAGGACAGCCGTATATACCTTCATTTCTTTCTGTCTGTCCATTATCGTGGCAGTATTGGCGATCATCTGGAAAGAGAATATCCTGAGCAGATTGGATTCAATGGCTAAAATTGAACGGAATTTTAGCGTTTCCGCACTCGGGCTTGTACCGTTCACGAAGAAAAGTAAAACAAAAAAAAGGAGATTTTTATTTAAAAGAAGGACAGAGCAGATAACGTGGATGATAGAGGAATCATACAGTACGATCAGAACCCACCTAAAATATATGATCAAAGAAAAAAATGCAAAAGTAATCATGATCACAAGCGCGAACCCGGGGGATGGAAAGACAATGGTCACATCTAATATAGCGATCAGCATGGCGAAACAGAATATGAATACTCTGTACATTGATTTAGATCTGAGAAAGGGGACTGGCCGCGATGTCCTTGCTGTTCCTCAAACAGAAGGGATTTCACAATATCTTTACAACAAAACCCCGATAGAAGAATTGATTTTTCCGACTAGGGTACCCAATCTGTCTTTTTTGGGTACGGGCCCTTATCCTTCTGACCCGGCTGAACTATTATCGAGTGAACGCTTGGCTGAACTGATCAACCTTTTAAAAGAACGTTTCGACATCATCATGATCGACTCGCCTCCTTTAATGATAGCCGACCCATTGATTATATCCGGTCATGTCGATGGCTGCGTCATTGTGGCCGACGCCCGGAAAACAAAGATTTCCCAGATGGCGGAAAACATTCGGAAACTCCGGAAGGTGAAAGCGGACATTTGGGGGGTTGTCCTGAATAAAACGAAAACCGGCAACTCCGATCTGTACTATTGAAGCGCGTGAGGTGGAATAGCGTATGAACGCCATTGTTGAAAGTGTGAAGAAGCGCTTGTTTTCCAATCGCTTCATCAAAAGTGTGACCATCTTGGCATCAGGCACCGCTATATCCCATCTTTTGATCATCCTGACAACACCAATCCTCACAAGATTGTATTCTCCTGAAGACTTCGGGATTTTGTCTCTTTATTTGTCCATCGTTTATTTGCTCGCCTCGGTTTCTTCCTTGCAGTATGAACAGGCGATTCCTTTGCCGGAAAACGATGAAGACGCGTTCCATCTGTTTGTATTGGCTTTCATCATCACCTTCTTCACGAGTATCATATTCTGCTTGTCTGCCATTACCTTGCCTCTTGACCGCTGGCTCGGGATCTCTTCCTTCCATACAGATTTATGGCTCTTATTCTTCAGTCTTCTTGGGATCGGCTGTATTCATGTCTATCATGCCTGGGCGATCCGGGCAGGTGACTATCCGGTGATCTCCAAGACAAAGGTAAGCATGAACTCAGGTCAAATGATTTCACAAATCACGTTCGGTTTTCTTAATATGAATCATCTCGGCCTTGTCGTCGGGGAAGCAATCGGCAGGATAAGCGGCAGTTATACAAGCTACAGGCAATTCAAAAAAAGAAGTCTTCCATCGATACGGGTCATTTCCATGAAAGGGCTCCTTGGCGCGCTCGTCCGCTATCGGAAGTTCCCGCTTCTCTCAAGCTGGTCGTCACTCATGTATCATACCGGCGCGCAGGCACCGACTTTCTTTCTGGCCTTCGTGTACGGTCCGGAGGCGTCCGGCTTCTATTTGCTGGCGCAAAAGATATTGACCGTTCCGGAAGGGCTGATCGGCTATTCCGTCTCGCAAGTGTATTTATCGCAACTTGCAGAGATTAAGCGTTCTTCTGCAGAGGCCTTGATGCCGTTGTTCTGGAAAACGATCGCCAAGATGTTTGTTTTGGGAGCTGTCATATATGTGCCGATTGCCATCATTGTTCCTCATCTCCTATCTTATGTGTTCGGGCCGGGATGGGAAGCAGTAGGGACGTATTTGCAATATTTGAGCATCCTCTACTTTTTCCTGATGGTCTTTAAACCGCTGTCGGCCAACTTTTATGTGCTGGAGCATCAGCAATTGGGAGCCGTCGCTGAGGTGCTGCGCTTTGCTTTAATCTGTTCCTCACTTTATATAGCGTACCATTACATAAGCGACCCGCAGCACTCGTTATTGTTATTCAGCGTGTCGGGAGCTGTCGGATATGTATTGTACGGTGTGTTTGTCTGGGTGGCTGTCAAAAAAACCGATGCGAAAAAACAGGATGTCTGTACCGAAAGCGAGGGGAGGCAAAGTGCTGAAGACCGAGAACAATGATTGGGTTATGCAATTGCTATTCTTTTCTGTCCTCCTCAGTTCCTTCGTCATGATCGAGCCTGCTCCCTATGATTTTCTGATGATGCTTTCGATGTGCCTGTTTTTCATTTTTTCGAAATACAGGCTGACGGATGGCACAGGCATTGCCGTTATTGCATTGCTGATGCTTGCCGCCAGCAACTTCGTGCCGATGTATCTTGCCAAGGATATGGGCGCGGCATTGAAGTACTGTCTAGTCACTTTGTATCTGATGCTGTCATGGTTTGTGATTGTCGGCATTGCACCAGGCTACCGCACCAGATTAATCCGTGTAGTGCTCAATGCTTATGTCCTGTCTGCCTTGATTTCTGTCCTGATCGGCATTTTGGCTTTCTTTCATTTGCTGCCGGGCAGCGATTTGTTTTTTTACTTCGGGCGGGTGAAATCCTTTTTTAAGGATGCGAATGTGTTCGGTCCCTATGTGGTAATACCGGCAGTCTATGCCCTTTACTTGTTTGAACACGGATTCGGGAAAAAGAAGGTTTTGTCTTTCCTGCTGTTTGTTGTCCTTTGCATCGGTGTACTGTTGAGTTTCTCAAGGGCAGCGTGGGGCAATCTGTTTCTGACGGCTGGGCTTTACCTGATTTTGACGAGGGATTTTTCACTGAAGAAACGTGCGAACTTTCTGCTTTTATTGGCGGTTATCGCTCTGCCGCTGTTTTTGTATTTGATCCAGACTCCTTTCGTTGATGAACTGTTTTCTGGAAGGCTCAGTTTCCAGGGGTATGATAATGAGCGTTTTTCCAATCAGTTTGAGGCACTCCAGCTCGGATTGAATCATCCTCTCGGCATCGGTCCCGGGCAATCGGAAGAGTATTTGCAATTGTCTGCACACAGCTTGTATTTGCGGCTTTTTGCGGAGAATGGAATCACCGGATTTCTGGCTTTTCTGGCTTTCTATGCACTGAGCCTGATGAAAGCCTATAACCATAGTAAAAGGATGACGGGCCATATGAAACGATACTATACGCTGATTTTTGCCGGATTGATTGGATTATTGTTTAATAGTTTCTTTGTCGACACCCTTCACTGGCGGCATTTTTGGTTTTTGCTTGCATTGGCCTGGGTGCCGCCTGATGGACAAACAGACGGTAAAGCGGGTGTGCAGACATGAAAATCGTGCAGATTATCACCCGGCTCGATCTGGCAGGCGGTGCCCAGACCCATGTGGAAACACTGTGCCGCAGTTTGATAGCAGGCGGCCATACCGTCTATCTGATGTCAGGCAGCGGGAAAGTCCATCATCCTGAACTGGAATCGATTGTCCATTCCTATAGTGGCATTAAGCATTTAAGGCGCAATATCCATTTGTATCATGATTTTCTTGCTTTTCTGGAAATACGGAGGGAACTGAAGAGGCTGAACCCCGATCTGGTGGCAGCCCATACATCAAAGGCGGGGATCGTCGGGCGCCTGGCAGCCTGGTCGCTTGGGATTCCGACCGTTTACAATGCACACGGCTGGGCATTCACGGACGGAGTGGGAACCTTCAAAAAGCATCTGTACCGCCTGTTCGAGAAATGGGTTGGTTTCATTACCGACGGAATCATCAATGTGTCGCATTATGACCAGCAGCTGGCACTTACCAAAAAAGTGGCCGGCAAACAAAAAATGAAGGTCATTCATAATGGTGTCCCTACGGTCGGAATGACTGCTGACCCGGAGAAACAGCCGCCTGTCGTCATCATGGTCGCCAGATTTGCCGAACCGAAAGAGCAATCCGCATTGGTGGAGGCTCTAAAGGAGCTGCAGGCTAAAGACTGGCGGTTATGGCTGGTCGGCGACGGCCCTTTGCTAGGCAGTGTGAAGAAGCAGGCTGCATCACTCGGTTTGCAGGGAAGAATCGAGTTTCTCGGTTCAAGAAAAGATGTGCACAGTCTTTTGTCTTCTTCCCAGATTTTTGTACTTCTCTCGAGATGGGAAGGTCTCCCGATCAGCATCCTTGAAGCAATGCAAACCGGGCTGCCGATTCTTGCATCCGATGTAGGCGGCGTTACTGAAACGATTGTAGATGGAAGCAATGGATTTTTGATTCCAAGAGGGAATCGGCAAGAGTTGATCGATAAAATGGCACTTCTGTTGGACAACCCTGACATCCGAAAAAAGATGGGAGAAGCTTCGGAAACCTTATACAGCAATCATTTTACGCTTGAAGAGATGGTGAAGCAAACAGTTCTTTTTTACGAGCAAACGGCGGCACTCAAGAGAGGAGGGGAATTATATGAAGATAAAAGAAATTAACAGTCTGGCAAAATTGAAAGCCTGCCAACAGGACTGGGAAGCAATCCTGGAACGCTCGAAAAACAATAATCCTTTCCTGGAATTCGCCTGGATCGAAACGTGGTGGGAAGTGTTCGGGCATGAATATGAAATGTACATCATCTGTGCCTATGCCGGCAGTGAACCGATTGCTTTCCTGCCGTTGATGAAAGAAAAAGGAAGCTTCATCACTACAATCAGGATGGTCAGTCTTCCGCAAAGCAATTATATGGACATCGTTGCCGAGGACGATATGAAGCAAACGTGCTGGCAGGAGATGCTTGATTATGTGATGGCCCGGAATCCCAATACGCTTTTTCTCCTGTCCGGCTTTTTGGACAGTTCCCGTTCAGCGGGGCTAATGAGGCAATATGCTGAACTGAATGCCATCAGCTTTTACAACTATCAGGTGCCGGCACCTTATTTTGATTACCTTTCAGAGGATAGCGGGCTCTTAATGAAGAAAAGGCTGAAAAACCATGGGGTCGACCGAAAAGAAAAACGGCTGAAAAAAGCAGGGGCCGTTTCTTTCAGGCCGATCGGTGAGGAACATTTTGAGGATATGTTCCTGGTTCATCAAAAAAGATGGGATGCGAAATGGGATGTGAGCGGCTTTGACGAAGAGCCGGCCAAAAGCTTTTTTCATGATGTTGCCCTGACAAAAGGGCAGGCACTGAAGCCAATCGTGTATGGGTTGTTTTTTGAAGAGACGCTGATTGCTTTCCTGTACGGGATGGCTTGCAGGGACCGGTTTCTGTTTTACCGGCTGGCTCATGATGATGATTTCGGGATTTACAGTCCGGGGAAGATGATCCTCAATCATTCGATTGTATCTGCATCAAAGGATGACGCGGCTCTTTTTGATTTTACGATTGGTGAAGAAAAGTATAAGCATGAATGGAAAACAGCGGATGATACAGTCTATCACTTTTTGTTGATGAACCGTCCATCCCTGATTGCCTCCGTGATTTTTCATTTTCATAAATTGAAGCAAAGAATGGTCGTTCAGCTTAAAAGGCATTATTCAATCGTCTTATTCAAAAGGAACACAATCGGTAAATGGAAAAAATACGCAAGTGATAAAAAGCTTTTTTTACGTAAATGTTTCGGATTGCTGCAAGCGGGACGGCGCCGCCTGTTCCATGCAGATGTCCGGTTTCTATATAGAAAGGAATTATCCGCTAACTCAAGCATTCCTTCTTCCCTTGAACGAGTGTCTTTGCAGACCGTCCTGGCAAGAAGGGATACTGGGCAGGAGGTAAAAGAGATTGTTGACCGGTTGTATAAGGGGCAAAAGGGTTATTGCCATAAAGAGAATCATTCGGATATTGTTTGGGTCAGCGAGAAAGGGCTGGACGGTGAAAACTTCAGCCTGCCTGCCCGCTCACTCGCAATTGAAGGTCCATTATCCGGGCGGTGCATGGAAGGGCTGGAAGCGATCATCGCCGGGGATTTCCCGGAGGCAGAACAATTATTTTACATGAGCAAACGGAAAAGCAAACAGTTGGAAGAGGATGGATTTCGGTTTGTGAAGGCATATAGGACAGTATCCATTTTAGGATATGCGTTCGGCGGAGGGGAACGGAGCCTTCCGACCGAACACCGTAATCTTTTAGAGGAGAAATGATTATGATCTCAATTTCCAGAAAAATACTCGGTATAACAATAGATAATATTTATTTTCCCGCTTTGTTGGACGGAACAGTGATGGATCCGAAGGTCGACGTCATCGGGATTACGCAATCGTTGAGCGCTTTTGCCGGTTCAACTCAATTGGACACGCTGCAGATCAATCTCCTTGAACCCGGTGAAGTGTTATTTGCCGCTTTGGCAAAGGCGACAAGAAAGCAAGTGCGCCAAGGGGAACAGCGATATATGCTGACAGCTGACTATCTTGATTCGCCTACCGACAAAGACATTAAGGAATTCAGGCGCTTCTATAACCGGTTTGCCAAGAATAAAAAGATACCGGTTTGCAATGCGTTTCATGAATATACAATGCGGCTGCTCCGCAATGCCGGCCATCTAATGATCACGAGAATCGTGGATGAGGAACGCCATATCCTTTGCTATCGTGTCTACATCATTGATGGAAAAAGAGTTACCGCCCTTTATTCCGCTTCTCATTACCGGACCGCTAAGGACCAGCAGCAAAAGCGGATACTGAGCGTTGCCCATCGGTCCCTGAAATGGCGGAATATCCTTTATTTCAAGGGGAAAGGGTTTGAAACGTACGATATGGGCGGCTTGTCCAATGATGAGCAGATCCGCAAATTCAAGTTTGAATTCGGAGGGGAAGTAGTGAATGTCTATTCCGGATATTTATCTCAGTCGTTTCCGGGGAAGCTGCTTCTGTTTTTCCGCAATAGGAGAATTGGCCGGAGAGGGGAGGGGTAGTGATGGAACATGGAACGATGGTGATTTCGCTTGATTTCGAATTGTATTGGGGCGTGCGTGACCAGCTTGGATTGGACGAATACAAAGAGAATCTGCTGGGCGCCCGCCGGGTGATCCCGAGGATGCTTGAGCTGTTTGACCGTTATCACGTTCATGCCACCTGGGCGACAGTCGGTTTTCTTTTTTACGGGAACAAGCATGATCTGATGCATGATTTGCCGCTGGAAAAGCCGAATTATCTTGATGGCGGCTTATCGCCTTACCCTCATTTTTTCGCTGTCGGAAAGGATGAGGCAGAGGACCCGTTTCACTTCGCATCTTCTTTGATCGACCAAATCAAGGCAGTGCCTTTTCAGGAAATCGGAAGCCATACGTTTTCACATTATTATTGCCTGGAGGAAGGACAGTCTGCGGAGGAGTTTGATGCCGATCTGCAGGCGGCGGTGCAAGCATCGTTGAAGAAAGGCATAACGAGCAAGTCGATTGTCTTCCCGAGAAATCAGGTGAATGCCGATTATCTCGATGTATGCGAAAAACATGGCTTTACTTCATACAGAGGCACTGAGCAATCAGCTGTCTACCATGCCGGCCCTTTAACTGAAAAACAACAGGCGTGGAAAAGGGGCATAAGGCTGATGGATGCCTATATGAACATCACAGGCCATCATATTCACTCGATAAAAGAATCAGCTCTCGTCAATGTGCCGTCCAGCAGATATTTGCGGCCATACAAAGAGCGGTCGAAATGGGCGGAGCCGCTGAAGCTCAGAAGGATCAAGAAAAGCATGACGAAGGCGGCAAAAGAAAAGAAAGTCTTTCATCTTTGGTGGCATCCCCATGATTTTGGCAGGCATATTGAGGAAAACTGCCGGTTTCTAACCGAAATATTGAACCATTACAGGGAATTGGAGTCCGCATATGGAATGAAATCGCTGAATATGGGAGAAGTCGGGGATCTGGCGGTGCGTATAGGGAATCAGGATGCAGGGAACTTTTAAAAATGGCGATTGGAGTGTATCATTACGGGTATAAATGGCATAAGAAGTGGAGATGGCTGTAGAATGCGTTATGGCGGTTTCTCGCTCATATAGTGGACTGCGGCCAGAACAGAAAGAAGGAACCCGTTTCTTATGAAAAACTCCAAACGATTCATGTATATAGCGGCTGCACTTGGCGTCATGCTGCTCATTTTTTATTTCTCCTCACAGCCGTACTATAAGCAGGATTTGAAACCGGCGCTTGATGGGGTTGTCAATATGGAAGGATTGGAAGAGCGGCTGTCCGATTATTCCTTTTCCTATGCCGGCGGGGAAGTGAGCGTCGAGAGGAAAGGTGTCGCCGGATTCCTTGAGTTTTTTATCCGAAAGGGCGCCCATTTTACGATCTTTTTTTGCTTAGGCTGGTTTGTGATGGCTGCCTTGGGCCTTTTTGTTAAAAAAGCGATGTTTTCTGCGGCTCTGTCTGCATTGATTGTTACGGCATATGCTGTATCTGATGAAATTCACCAGCATTTTACCGGAAACCGGACGCCATTATTAGAGGATGTGCTGCTGGATACGGCTGGCGGCATAGCAGGGATTCTGTCATTGTGGCTGTATAGAAAAAGGAAAAGCAGGCTTCGCCGCGAGAGGCGCACGCCGAATAGTACGGAAATAAAATAAGCTGTACCGCTGGATACTAGAGATCCATTGGTACAGCTTTCTTTTTGTTTAGGCTGTTCTTAATGTACGTTTCAGCCAGTCTTTTCCTTCAACAAGGCGTGTAACCATCATTGCGCAAACTGTGTTTCCTGTGCTGTTCAGCAATGTTGCCGGTGCATCGATAATCGTTGAGATGACTGCGACAAGCGGCAATGCTTCAACAGGGAAGCCGAACACGCTCAGAATCAGCATTTCGCCGATCATGCCACCGCCAGGGATGGCTCCCATAACAGCTCCGACCAGGAATGAGATTGCAAAGATTGTTGCGATGCTTGAGAAGCTCGTCATATCCTTGCCGAACAACGTGAACAAGAAGACGATCTTGAAGACGCCGCCGAGGACAGACCCATCCTTGTGCGTGTTGGCACCAAGCGGGATAACTGTTTCAGCGATATCAAGCGGCACACCCATCTTTTTCGTTGCATCAAGGTTGACCGGGATTGACGCGGCACTTGAACAAGTTGCAATCGCAGTGACGGATGGAGGCAATGCATTTTTCCAAAATACGCTTACGCCCAATTTTCCTCCGGCCATGAAGGCATACAATGTAAAGAAACCGACGAAATAGATGACTGTCAGAATCATATACAGGATGAATGTCCTTGCGTATCCTTCCAGGATCGAAGCGCCCAGGTCGCCGACCACGGCAGCGAAATAGCAGCCCAGTCCGATCGGGGCATAGTACATGATGAATGTAACCATCTTCATCATTACCTCTGTCCCGGAAGACAGGAAGGCCGCAATCGGCGCGC
>CAKQBC010000028.1 GCA_934215995.1 uncultured Bacillus sp.
TCCTTATTTATTTCGGGCTGGCGACCGTTTTCATGGGCTATATAACATGACATTAATGTAAAAGGATAGAGAGTGCTGCCTAAAACGGCGCTTTTTATCCTTTTTTATGTATAAAAATAGATCGTCTTATTTTAATTGTCTGTAATCGTCCATTTTTCAAAATCCATGCTATTGTATGGATGGACCAAAATAATGAAAGGAGCATACATAATGAAATCATCCAAACTGCCATATTGGCTGACACTTGTGACAGCCGCACTGACTGCAATTGTGTATATTGATATCATGTATTTTTTAGGTGCGTTTTTTATTACGATTCCGATTGCCTGCTTGTCAGCTATCGTCGGTTTAATTGCAGCTGCGGTAAAAAAGGAGACTGTACTTGCTCTTTTGAATCTGGCCTTGGGATTCATCGCAGTACTTTCGTTTTTTGTGTTTCCATGGTAAACACATATATTTGGATGCCTGTTAGGGGGCATCCATTTTTTATGGAGCCTATTTGTATTTTCCCGGGAGCTTGAAGGATAGGGGACACATGCAAGCAGGCCGAAACTTTTTAGAAAGTTTTGCCACCTGTCTTTTTTCTTCCGTGTGTGTAGGGTATACTAATATTAGTACTAGGTACTAATAACATGTTATAAATAGGAGGAACAAAGAGGATGGCTCTTTCATTGGCAGGAAAAACGTTTGTTGTGATGGGCGTTGCAAATAAAAGGAGTATTGCCTGGGGAATTGCAAGATCCCTTCATGGAGCAGGTGCAAAACTGATTTTTACATACGCAGGGGAAAGACTGGAGAAAAGTGTGCGGGAGCTGGCCCATTCGTTGAATGAGGACTATCCTGTATTGCCATGCGATGTGACGAGCGATGAAGATGTGAAGAAATGCTTTGAGGGAATTAAGGAGCAATATAACACAATTCATGGATTGGCACATTGCATCGCTTTTGCCAACAAAGAAGAATTGAGCGGGGATTATATGAATACAACCCGTGACGGGTTCCTTTTGGCCCACAATATCAGTTCGTACTCATTGACGGCTATCGCCAAAGAGGCGCAGCACCTGATGACGGAAGGCGGAAGCATTGTGACGATGACTTATTTGGGCGGCGAACGGGTAGTGGAAAATTACAATGTGATGGGTGTCGCAAAAGCTTCGCTTGATGCAAGCGTCCGTTATTTGGCCAGCGACCTCGGCAAAAAAGGAATCAGGGTCAATTCGATATCAGCCGGACCAATCCGTACACTATCAGCAAAAGGCGTCAGCGATTTCAATTCAATACTCAAAGAAATAGAGGAACGGTCACCGTTAAGAAGAACGACAACCCCAGAAGAAGTAGGGGATACAGCCCTGTTCCTGTTCAGCGACCTGTCCCGGGGAATCACAGGGGAAAACATCCATGTAGACTCCGGATACCATATTTTATAAATACTAAAAAGGCATCGTAACCCGATGCCTCAGTGTGTAGACAAATTCAATTTTGAGCATTTTCCTTTGAAGTTGCACCTCAGACTGATTGAAAACGTTTGTCAGTCGAGGCGCGCCGAGACCCTAGAAGACGCGAATAGAACCATTAAGGAACGTAAGCTAAAAGCGTCGCGTCCTGCGACAACGCTTACGTGATAAACATCCTGTTCACCTCATGAGCGGACGAGCCGGGCAAGCAACGAAGAATGCGAGCGTTTGTCAACAGTCTGAGGCATCGTAGCCCGATGCCTTTTTATATTCTTAGAAATCTTCTTACCCAGCTGTAAATAGGTTCAGTTCACCAATCCGCCTGATGGCTTCCTTCAGGCGGATTTCTTCAACGAGCAGGCCGACACGGATGTAGCCTTCCCCATATGTACCGAACCCTTTTCCTGAAGCGACGGCAACATCGGCTTTCTCGAATAGATAATCGGTGAATCCGTCACTCGTGAATCCTTCCGGCACAGGAAGCCAGGCAAAGAAGGAGCCGGCGGGAGCCTCCACTTTCCATCCGATTTTCCTGCATTCTTCCACAAGGATGCTGCGGCGCTTTTCATAAAGGCCGACCATTTCATCGACGCATGCCTGGTCTCCTTCAAGGGCGGCTGCGGCAGCCTTTTGAATGCCCGGGAACAGGCTGCAATATAAATGGTCCTGTATAAGGTTGAGTGCTTCAATGATCTCTTTGTTGCCGACCGCGAAACCGATGCGCCAGCCCGCCATATTGTAGGTTTTCGACAGCGTGTATGTTTCGATGCCGACATCTTTTGCCCCTTCCGCTGCCAAAAAGCTGACCGGCTTCTTGCCATCGAATCCGATTGCCCCATAGGCAAAATCATGCAGGACGGCAATATTATGTTCTTTGGCGAAGGAAACCGTTTCTTCAAAGAAATCAAGGCTTGCCGCGGCGCCTGTAGGGTTGTTCGGATAGTTCAGGTACATCAGTTTTGCAGCTTCCTTATGTTCAGCCGGGATATTTTTATAGTCCGGCAAAAATCCATTCTGCTGCAGAAGCGGCATCATATGGCAGCGTACATTGGCCAGTGCCGGGCCGGATAAGTAATCAGGATATCCCGGGTCAGGCAATAGCATCGATTCTCCTTCGTCGAGCAGGCATAAAGGCAGCTCGACAAGGCCTGCCTTCGTTCCGAAGAGGACCGAGACTTCTGTGTCCGGATCGATCTCTACATTGTACTGTTCCATATAGAAACGGGCAGCGGCCCTCTTCAGTTCATCAAGGCCGCGAAAGGGAGGATACTTATGGGATGCAGGTTCTGCAGCCGCTTCCTGCAAGACTTTAACGATATGCGGGGGAGTCGGCTGATCGGGGTTCCCCTGCCCAAGATTAATAAGATCCCTGCCTTCTGTTAGTGCCTGGTTGACTTTTTTGACAAGCCCGGCAAAAAATTGATCGGGCAAATTCCTCAAGCGTTCTGAATATCTCATGTGCTCCCCTTCTTTTGAATAATAAGTATGTAAAATTCTATATTCTTTAAATGGCTGTGTCCAGAGCGAAAGATAAACTATTTTAATTTTTCAAAATATGTTGACAATTAACAGGGCGATGTATATTATCTTAATTAACCCGATTGACTTGCTTGCCATTAAAGACAATCGGCTGCCAAAATTAAATAATGAATACTTATCCAGAGCGACCGAGGGACTAGGCCCTATGACGTCCGGCAACCCCCTGAATCAGGGAAGGTGCCAATTCCTGCAGAATGGATTCCATTCTGAAAGATAAGTCGGAACGATTGCTTATTTCGATGCCTCTTTCAAATGGAAGAGGCATTTTTGATTGCCAAAAAACACAGATCTAAGTAAATGAGGGCTGCGTATGATTCAAATTGAAAATCTGTCAAAAGAGTACAAAACAAAAAACGGGGTCATCAAGGGGGTCGATCAAGTCACGTTAACGATAGATGACGGGGATATATACGGGATTGTCGGTTATTCCGGTGCCGGGAAAAGCTCCTTGCTCCGCTGCATTAACCTGCTTGAACGGCCGACATCGGGCAAAGTCCATGTGGATGGGACAGATATAACGACATTGAAAAGCAACGGCCTGCGGAAAGCGAGGCTGAAGCTCGGGATGATCTTCCAGCATTTTTACCTGATCAGCCAAAAGACAGTAGCCGAAAATATTGCTTTTTCCTTGCGGGCGGCAAAAGTGCCGGAACAGAAACGGAAGGAAAGGGTCGATGAATTGCTGGCCATGGTCGGCTTATCCGACAAAAAGAATGTGTATCCATCCCAGTTGAGCGGCGGGCAAAAGCAGCGTGTCGCCATTGCAAGGGCGCTCGCCAATAATCCGACCGTCCTTCTCTGTGACGAAGCAACATCGGCCTTGGATCCGACAACGACAAAATCCATTCTCGCTCTGCTCAAAAGGCTGAATGAGGAACTGAATATTACGATTGTCCTCATCACCCATGAAATGAATGTGGTGAAAGAAATATGCAACAGGATGGCTGTCATGCAGGATGGAAAAGTGATTGAGGAAGGCAGCGTTTATGAGGTTTTTGCCAATCCCCATGAAGAGTTGACGAAGGAGTTCATCAATAGCATCGTATCCTTCGATATTCCGGATGAAATTGTCGCCAGGTGTGAAGGTCCAATCGTCAAAGTGACATTCAAAGGGGACGTGGCCGGTGAGGGAATCATTTCCGATGCGCTGCAGAGCCATAAGGTGAAGGGGAACTTTCTGCATGGGTCCATTGAATACATACAGCAGAGACCGCTTGGCATCTTCATTATGGAGCTGAACGGAAAAGAACATGAAGTTCGGGCGGCGATTCAATATATTACCGGCCGTGGGGCGCTTGTGGAGGTGTTATACGATGGGCATTGATTTTCAGCATTTGATTGAGCTGATCCCGGAGATCAATTCAGCATTCGGCGAAACGATTTACATGATTACGATATCCTTGGTGGTTGCTATACTTGTAGGTTTGCCGATCGGAATCCTTCTCTATATTACAGATAAAGGCCTTTTCTGGGAAAACAGGGCTGTGCAGGTCACATTGGGGTTTCTCGTCAATCTGGTAAGGTCGATCCCTTTCATTATCCTTCTTGTAGCACTGATTCCGCTGACGGACTTTCTGGTGGATACGACAATCGGCCCTGCCGCCGCAAGCGTGTCACTGTCGGTTGCGGCGATCCCGTTTTTTGCAAGGATTGTCGAGACAGCCTTGCGGGAAATCGATAAAGGGGTTATTGAAGCGGCAATCTCCACCGGGGCGACGCCTTGGATGATCATCAAGGATGTCTTGCTGCTTGAGGCGAGGTCAGGCATCATATCAGGCATAACCCTTACGTTGATCAGCCTGATCGGTTTTTCGGCAATGGCCGGAACTGTTGGCGGCGGGGGCATAGGCGACTTGGCGATCCGGTTCGGGTATTACCGCTACGACAATACGATCATGTTCGCGACGGTTCTCATTTTAATTATTTTAGTTCAAGTCATTCAGCTTGCAGGCGACTTCATCGCCAAGCTTTTGGATAAACGATAAAAGGAAGAGGGGAAACAGACATGAAAAAGTGGTTGCATGTTTTATTTTTATTGACAGTTATTGGGATATTGGCTGCTTGCGGAGATAGCGCCAGCGAAAGTGCAGAAGGGGGAAAAAGCAAGGAAATCAAAATAGGGGCAACATCTGGGCCATACAGTGATATGGTGACAAAGGCCATTAAACCGGGGCTTGAAGAATTAGGATATAACGTGAAAGTAGTGGAATTCAGCGATTATATCCAGCCTAATATCGCATTGGATAAAGGCGACCTGGACGCGAACCTGTTCCAGCATTCCATTTACCTGGAGAATTTCGAAAAAGAGAACAACATGGACCTTTCCGGTTTGATCATCGTTCCGACAGCTCCTATGGGCATCTACTCCAATACGTATGATTCACTTGAGGAAGTGAAGGATGGGGCAACCATCACGATCCCGAACGATCCGGTCAACGCGGCCCGCGCCTTCAACACGCTGCAGGATGAAGGCTTGCTGACAATCGACCCGGATGCCGAGCCGCTGAAAGTATCGGAAAAGGATATTCAGGAAAATCCAAAGAACCTGAAATTCGAACCATTGGAATCAGGCCAGCTGCCACGTTCAGTTGATAGTGCCGATCTAGCGGCGATTCCAGGGAACTTCGCTTTGGCGGCCAAGATGGATCTGCTGAGCGCACTCGCTTTGGAGAATATGCTTGACCCTTACAGGAATGTTGTAGCCGTGACGGCGAAAAATGAAGATTCCCAGCTTGCAAAAGACATAAGAGCTGTTGTGGAATCAGAAGGATTTGAGAAAACCATCGATGAAGAATTCAAAGGCTTCGGAAAACCTGATTGGATGAAATAATGCTTGTCCTTGCCCCCACTTGTCTAATCCAGATAAAGTGGGGGTTTTGCATCATATGGCTGTATAAAAGAAAAGAGGGATTACATATGGAAACGATATCAGTTCATGGGGCTCCGAGTGAGTATATTTTGAAAGAAGGTATTCTTGATCTGCTCGAAAGCAAGCTGTTGGAAAGAGGGATACAAAAGGCGCTAGTCGTTACCGGACGTAAATCATGGGATGCAGTAAAGCCATTTTGGCCGGATTTTAATCAAATTACGTGTGGCCAATATACGTATAGCGGGGAGTGCTCATTTGAAGAGATAGCCGCCATCCGAAGCCTGGTTGATGAGAAGGGGTATGAAGCCGTGATCGGCGTAGGAGGCGGAAAAGTCCTAGACCTGGCGAAGGCTGTCTGCCATGAAGCCAAAAGGCAAGCGATTCTGATTCCTACACTGGCTTCCAACTGTGCACCATGGACTCCTTTAAGCGTTTTATATGATGGGGCGGGCAGATTTATCCGGTATGACATTTATCCGGTCTGCACAAGCCTGTTGCTCATTGAGCCTGAGTTATTGGTGAAGGCGCCGCTCGATATGCTTATTGCCGGTATTGGGGATACCCTTGCCAAATGGTATGAGGCGGATGTCCAGATGGCACAGATCGACCCGAAACCAGTCCCACTGCAGATCTCGCATTATACAGCGAGGCAATGCAAGGACCTCCTGCTTCAATGTACGGATGGTGCCATCAATGCAGTCAAGAGCGGTAAGGTCAATGATGATTTCATCCAGGTTGTTGAAACAATCATCATGTATGGCGGCATGGTCGGTGGATTCGGCGATCATTATGGGCGGATTGCAGGCGCACATTCCATCCATAACGGGCTGACCGCATTGGAGGAAGCCCACCATCTCCTGCACGGCGAAAAGGTTGCATACGGAATTCTCGTCCAGCTTGTACTGGAAGGAAGGATGGATGAAGTGGAACGGCTGCTTCCTTTTTACGAAAAGCTTGGCCTTCCTTCTTCATTGGAACAAATAGGGGTTTCCATATTGGAGGAAGAGAAGGTTCAGGCAGCCGCAGCAAAAGCGGCTTTACCCGGGGAATCTATTCATGTTATGCCGAACGGGCCATTCAAAGCGGAGGCGATCATCGATGCGTTCCATTCACTTGAACAATACAGCACCACGGATGCAGTACGTATCGTAAAGTAAATCTCGGCTTTGTTTTTAGGAAAGCGGCAGATGCTTAAGAACCGGAAAAAATGATAAAGCGGAACTTCAATCGGTGAGGGTCTTACAGCCGGTTATTGCGGGATAAAAGCAGCTTTTGAAAATCCGGAATATTTGCCTCCTGAATAGAATAAGGATAGATAAAGAATGCTCTGTTTGTAACTATATGTCAGTCAGGAGGAGAAACAGTGAAAAAATCGGATGAAGGAAAAGCAAGGCAGCCATATATGTATATTGTCCAACCGGAAATTTCACCTCCCAATGCAAATATGCAATCACAGTACCGAACTGTTGTGGAACAAGAAGAAGCAGCAGAGATGATAGATGGAGTTGAGAAGCAACAAGCAAACGAAGATGAAATCCGGGTGTTATCGACCGAAACTGTCCGACCCAAGGGAACACCAGGTGAACCATCAGGTGAAGGTGATGGAGTGGTGGAAGTATCAACAGGGGTTACGAATGGCGAGGATGGCAAGAAGCGGAAAGAAATCAGAAAGCCGAAACAACAAAAGAAAAAGAAGTTTTCAGAGATGAACAGGGATGAACTGCTTCATTTTCTTGCACGAATGCCGGCAGCGGTTCCAAAGCCGACCTGTACCCTATATATCGGTGGTGAGGAAATCACAGCCCGAATCGTAAAGAAAAAGGGAGATAAATTTATTCTGGATGTGCTGCTTCAAGACGGCAGGAAAACAATCGCCGTCAAAAACTCTGATATCGATGGCATCAGTGTTGATAATCTGTAAAAACGCCTCCGAACAAACCATGCCCTTAAAGTGGGCAAGAGGCTACTGAACCAGTAGCCTCTTTTTTTCTATACTGTATGAATTGGCGGTAAGCAACTGACGGATGTGATGTTATCCAAGTCGACGGTAACACAGATTCCTGTACGGACGACTTTTTTTGCATTGTCAAGATCTTCAAGGAACTGGCCGAATGCCGATTCATTCCGTCCTCTATTTTTCTTGAACTCTTCTTCTTTGCCTTCATGCTTAGTCACAGGCAACAATAATTCAAGTGCAGCACAACCTGTTTCCTCATCAACATCATTTACACGGAACAAGAAGCTGCTTATGACTTTGAATAAATCTTCATCATTTTTGCTTCTAAGTGCTCCAGCTGCTGAAAAAGGAGAGCAGTTACATGTTAAAAGTACAGGGATAGTATCGAAATTCCTTGCTTTCGAGCGGCCCTTTAGCTCATCAATGGCTTGCTGGCAGCCCGATCTGCAATCGTCTTCAACTTTTTCCTGTGCTTCTGCCACAGAGAGCAGGGTAGAAACGATGCAATCACTATCACCTGAAAAATTGTCATGATTGTCATTTCTGTCATGTCCACAGATCATACATATTCCTCCTATTGTTTATTTGACATTTGTCACTTACAGGGTATGAAAAACAAGCGGAAAATGAGTGAGTATCTTGCCCATCTTTGTGTATTAGCTATTGAAGGACATATAGTGTTGATGAAATTGGAGGGTCATCATGGATACGAATATACTGGAGTTATTACTGTTTTCATTAGCCAGTTTCCGCCTGACAAGGCTGCTGGTCTTCGATAAGATCACAGCCTTCATCAGGAAACCATTCTTCGAAGAGATGGAAGTCGAGGAAAATGGAAAAAAGGAGATATATATTGTCCCGAAGAAAACAGGACTGAAAGGATGGATAGGGGAACTGCTCAACTGTTATTGGTGCACAGGCATTTGGATGGCGATATTCATTGTCCTATCCTATATGGTTTGGCCACAATGGGCGAGTCCGGTCATCATTATCCTTGCTGTCGCCGGTCTGGGCTCAATCATCGAGACCGCCATACAGCGGGCCATAACAGAATAAACCTATATGGCGGTAGGCTGTTGCATGAAACAAGCTTACAGTTTTTGCATATGCTGTTAGTGAAGGTTTGGCAGGAAACTTCTATCCTGGGCTTGTCCGGGAGAGAATACCAAACAATTAGTATAGGAGGTATGAGAACGTATGATGCAGAATCAATTCATTTTCACTCCCCAAAATATGCCGCCTCAAAAAAAGGAAACAAAAGTGCCTAAGAAAAAAGGCGGCTGCGGCTGTGGAAAGAAAAAAAAGACATATTAATGAGGTTGCATGCATATGGAAAGGAATGCCTTGCGGGCGTTTCTTTTTTTTGCTTAAGGCTTCAATGACTTCCCGGGCAGCGTGCATCTCCAAGCAGAAAGGAAACGATATGTTTTTTCACTCATAAAAAAATGTGAATTGCAGAATATAACTAAATAGATGCAATCGTAAGGAGTGGAACTATGAAAAAGACAAAATTTTTGAAAGCTGTGCCTCTCATACTTATGGCGGCAGTTTTGGCTTTGGGGGGGTGCAGTGAAAAGAAAACGGGGGAAGCAAGGACGGCACTTTTCAAGATAACGAATCCCCATCCGGCTGTCATCAATGAAACATCGTCGGAATTCGCTTTTGCCGAGAAGCTGCAAAAAACGGTTCTGGCATCGCCTGAAATCTATGACTCCGCCATCATCACGGATCAGGAAAAAGTGCTTGTTGCCTATAAAGTGAAACATATGAAGCGGTTCAAAATGAAGAAGATTGAAAAAGAATTGAAAAAGAAGCTCGAGAAGAAGTACCCGGACCGTAAGTTCACAGTCTCGAGTGATTATAAAATCTTTCTTGAAGCGGTAAACCTGAATGAAAAATTGAAGAATAAAGATAAAGATTTTACGACTAAAAAGGCGAAGAAGGATTTCAAGAAGATCTTAAAGCTTGAAAAAGAAATGACATGACATAAGGAGCAGCGGCATATGAGCAAAAATCAATTATCCTCTGAACAAGAAAAATACCAGAACCTGCAGGATAAGGAAGAGAAGAAGCGGCCTGTCCTTAAGAATTGCCTGAAGGCATTTTTAGTAGGAGGCATCATCTGTACAATCGGACAGGCAATTACATATCTTTATATCTACTTCTTCAACTTTACGGAGCAGACTGCCGGCAGTCCGACTGTAGCGACAATGATCTTTATCGCCATGATCCTTACAGGCTTCGGGTGGTATAAGAAACTCGGACAGTTTGGGGGGGCGGGAAGTGCTGTGCCAGTGACGGGATTCGGCAATGCCATTGTTTCCGCTGCTATTGAACATAGGGCGGAAGGCCTTGTGCTTGGAGTAGGCGGGAATATGTTCAAGCTGGCAGGGTCGGTCATTGTATTCGGTGTCTTTTCTGCATTTGTTGTCGCGTTGATCAAAACATTGATTTCCGGAATAGGAGGATGAAGGGATGCTTGTCGGGAAACAGTCATGGAAGTTTGAGCAGGGCGCAGCCATTTTGTCGACGGGCGTAACTGGCGGCACATATGAAGCAGAAGGACCGCTCTCGAATGACTTCGATTTGTTGTATGAAGATAATTACGTAAATGAGGAGACACATGAAAAAGCCCATAGAAAGCTGATTGAAGATGCAGTCGATATCGCATTGCAAAAAAATGGCTTGAAAAAGGAAAGTGTACAATTTTTCCTGGCTGGTGACCTGATTAACCAGATTACGCCGACCAGCTTCGCTGCCCGGAAGAATGCCATTCCCTATATGGGATTGTTTGCGGCTTGTGCCACTTCGATGGAAGGGCTTGCCATGTCTGCCTTCATTGTCAATTATGGCGGGGCGGACTATGTGCTTACCGGCGCCTCCAGCCATAAGGGAGCCGTTGAAAAGCAATTCAGGTATCCGACTGATTATGGAGGGCAGAAGCCTCCGACATCACAATGGACTGTGACAGGTGCCGGAATGGCGGTTGTCGGCAAAACAGACAGACAGGAGGACAGGCCCTGCATTAAATCGGCAACAATCGGAAAGGTAGTGGATATGGGACTCACCGATCCTTTCAATATGGGAGGAGCGATGGCGCCGGCTGCTGTCGATACAATAATTGCCCATCACAGAGACTTTGGGTACGGACCGAATTATTATGATTTGGTCGTAACAGGTGATTTAGGGGAAATCGGGCATAATGTCGCTTATGATTTTTTCCAGGAGAAGGGGTTTGCGATTGACCGGGAGCGTTTCCAAGACTGCGGGATGCTTATTTACAGCAAGGATCAAAATGTGTTTGCCGGCGGAAGCGGTGCAGCCTGTTCAGCAACGGTCCTTTATGGCCATCTTCTGAACGAAATGAAAAAAGGTTCGTTTAAGAAGGTGCTGCTGGTCAGCACCGGAGCATTGCTTTCTCCCTTGTCATTCCAACAGGGAGATACGATCCCTTGCATTGCCCATGCAGCGGGAATTGAATATGGACGTTGATTTTCGGAAGAAAGAAGGGATTGCACGATGTTACCTATGTTTTTTTGGGCATTTATCATCGGAGGACTTATATGTGTATGTGGACAGCTGCTTTTTGACGTGGCGAAATTAACCCCTGCTCATACGCTCAGTGCATTTGTTGTAGCGGGGGCGATACTGGCCGGCTTTGGTTTATATGAACCTTTGCTTGATTTTGCGGGGGCGGGGGCATCGACCCCGATTACAAGCTTCGGCAACTCGCTTGTGAACGGAGCGATGCAGGAAGCCGAAAAGCATGGAATCGTCGGGGTGTTGACGGGAATGTTCGAAATCACCAGTTCCGGCATCTCTGCCGCCATTGTGTTCGGGTTCATCGCCTCGCTTGTCTTTAAGCCGAAAGGGTGAACAATACGGGAAATACCGTATATTTAGGCTTTTTGCTAGGGAAAAGCCCATACATGCCTGGATTTTTTTTCATACGTTAGAAGGAAAGCAGAAAAGCGAGGTGAAAGACATGTATGGTGGCTATGGATACGGTGGCGGATGCTGCAACTATGGCTATGGGGGCTATGCAGGCGGAGGCTATGGATATGGCGGTTCCACTTTCGTTTTGATTGTTGTCCTATTTATCTTATTGATTATCGTAGGGGCATCATTCTGCTGCTGACCGCAAAAAAGGGACAGTAATATGTCCCTTTTTTTTGCGGCCTTTTTTACTCCTGATTGGCCGCAAAGTCAATCAGCGGGGAAGAAGAAAACCCCGCTCATTAAAGGCTCACTTTATATATAATTTCACATGGCAGTCCAGCTTTTCGGGAATCATCCTTCATCGTCTTCAATTTCAAGAAATCCATCAAAATAACTTCATATGTTCAACAACACGGATTGGTATGGACAAAACGGACATGGTCAAATTTTTTTGGAAAGTGGGCGAATAGGCACTTTTTAAGATAACTGTCATATGATGAACAGAGATAAGGAGGCTGAGCGATGGATTCTCAATTTTTTAAGAACATGGAAAAGAAAACAGGCGTCAACATGAAAGATGTTCTCGATTTGGCAAACTCTTTACAGGGTGCTAATTTTCAGGATGAACATACGGTGCGCACCGTCATTAAGCGTGTTTCCCAAATCGCGGGCAAACCAGTGAATAAAGAAATGGAAGACAAGATTGTCAGTTCTGTCGTTAACGACGGCAAGCAGCTGGATTTCAACACCATTTCCAGTATGATCAACAATAAAAAGTAAACAAAGAGTACTTAAAAAACCGCCACCTGGAAAAAATAGGTGGCGGTTTTTGTGATGGTTTAATTGAAATGTGGGATCGGCCCGTTAAGCTCCGATAAGCATAAGACAGCTCTCAGCAGGAAATTCGAATTTGATTTCCGGAAGAGAGCTGGTCCAACTGGACACATCGAATCACTAAAGTTCTTCGTGTTTCCTTTATCTCGTCAGGAGTGCTCCAGTTCATACGCCGCTACCCGGGCGCTTCCGCTTTTCTGGTTACAAATAAAGGAATCTGGATGGGTAGACTGTTTTTCCTCCGCGGCTTTGGAGTACGGAGAAGTACAATTGCTCTTTTGCCCGTGTTGCGGCGACGTACATCAGGCGGCGTTCCTCTTCGAGCGCGTGCTTGTTGCCTTTGCGGTAATCGTCCAATGCGAAGTCATGGGGAAGGCCCCCGTCCACTGCGCCGAGGATATAGACATTTTTGTATTCCAATCCTTTTGAACGATGGATCGTCGTTAGTGTGATGGATTCAGGAAAGTGCTTGGACAATTTTTTCACTTCTTTGTTCATCGCACTCATATGGTCGGCATGCTGCAGGAAGGCGGCGCAATCATTGAATCGTTTTGCGGCCACTTTCAGGTTCCGCACATCATCCGATCCCTTTTCCATCTTGTTTCCTTCATTTCCGCGTTTTTTCACATAATCGGCAAAACCGATTTCTTTTTCGATCCGTTCCAAAGCCGCTGCCGGAGGGATGTTCTGCAGGCCGCGTATTTGGGACGGCAGCTTTTTCAGTTTCTTTTCCTGGAATGCATGCCCCGTACGGCAAGACGATAATGCCATTAAGGCTGTGCAATCCTGCAGTATCATCTGTGCTTTGATTTCCTGTAGGAGGTTGCTTTTCAGGAACATAACAGGCAGGAGGTCGGCGCAGGCATTGATATCATCCTCATTTACGCTCAGCCGCAGGAAGGCGAGCATGCTCTTGACCATTCTCCGCTGATAGAAGCTTTCCGCATCGGCATCGATCGTGAACGGCAGATTGGACATGGCAAGCCGTTCGAAAATGGCGCGTGACATCGTGTGCGTCCTGTAAAGGACCGCAAAGTCAGATGGATTGGCACCGGCTTCGATTTTCTCGGCTATGTCCGTGACAATCATGGTAGCTTCCTGTTCTTCATCCAGCGGATAAAACATAATAGGCGCCTTGCCCTCGTTATGCTGGGCGACCATCGTTTTTTCTTTTCTTCTTTCATTCTTGGCGATCAGCCTGTTTGCCGTCGCAACAATCTGATGGGAAGAACGGTAATTTTGCGAAAGTTTGATTGTCCTTGTTTCAGGGAAGTCGTATTCAAAATTCAGGATGAACGACGGGTCGCTGCCGCGGAAGGCATAGATGGACTGGTCGTCATCGCCGACTACGCAAATATTTTTGGTGGTGAGCATTTTGATCAGTTGATACTGAACCTTGTTGATGTCCTGAAACTCATCGATCAGGATGTATCGGAACCGTTCTTTATATTTTTCCAGGATCTCACGCCGTTCACTGAAAAGCCTGTAACAGCCGACAAGCATATCGTCAAAATCGAACTTGCCGTTCCTTTGTTTCATTTCCTCATATTTCTTATATAAATACAGGCAATCCTCTTCGAAGTTGTCGGAAGCCCTGATATCGGCAGGGAACAGCAAGGAGTTCTTCCACAGCCCTATTTGCTGAAGGGCGGCGTCATAAGCGAATTC
>CAKQBC010000029.1 GCA_934215995.1 uncultured Bacillus sp.
GCAATGCCCCGTTGCCGAAATCAAAGATGTAGTAATGCAGTTCTTCCGGGCTGTAGGCAGAAGCGAACTCCGTCAGCAAAGTCATCGCAGTCGTTGACTTTCCGTACCCTGAAGACCCAAAAATGAGGATGCTTCCATCCTGTATCCACTGGTAACGGTACGGGCTTTGGCTCTGCTGTTCCGGCTCATCCTTCAGAGCTATCTCGAACGCCTCGCTGTCACCTGCCGCATAGTCGCTGACATGCAGCCTTTGCTCCAGGGGCGGCAGCCACGGGCTCTGCAGTTTTTCGATTCCCAGCTGTTTCTGCACATCAAGGATCTGGTTGACGACCATATCGATTTCTGCAACTTTCTCCCGCTTCTTCTGCCGTTCGGCGCTGACGTTCGAAAGCTGGACAAGCCCAAGGTCGGTGATCAAGGCGACTTCATCTTCGCCTCCGAACGTATCCGCAGCGTATGGGGCTCCGCTCCATGCGGATTGGAAAAGCTCATACACTTCATTGTTTCCTACCTGCAGATACCCTCTTCCCGTTGCAGTGATATTGGCGGCGTCCCCGTTCTTCAATACTTCCCTGCTGTCATTCTCGTCCTGCACCTTAAGGGCAATCCTGAAACGGGCGTTGCTCCAGATCTGGTTGTCTATGACTCCCCCTGGTTTCTGCGTCGCCAAGATTAAATGCACACCCAGGCTTCGGCCGATCCTGGCCGCACTTACCAGCTCCTTAATGAACTCCGGCTCTTCATTCTTCAGCTCGGCGAATTCATCGCAGATGAGAAACAGATGGGGAAGTGCTGTATTAGCCTTGTTTTGCTTGTACAGATCCGTATAATCATCGATATGATTAACATTATATTGGCCGAACAGGCGCTGCCGTTTTTTCAGCTCACTGTTTATGGATGCCAGGGCGCGATTGCTGAAATTTTTGCCCCCGTCAATATTCGTGATTGTCCCGAGAAGATGGGGCATATTCCTGAATGGCAAAGCCATGCCGCCTCCTTTGTAGTCGATCAGCAGAAAAGCGACTTCATGCGGATGGAAATGGATCGCAAGCGACAGTATGTAGGTCTGAAGCATCTCACTTTTCCCGGAACCTGTCGTACCGGCAATCAAACCGTGCGGGCCGTGGGCCTTTTCATGCAGGTTAAGAATTGCCTTTTCTGTTTTCCCTTTCAGCCCTATCGGCACAGAAAGGGAATGGGATGATTGATTGTTCCTCCAGTTATCCGCTATCGGAATCCCTTCGACTTCTTTTGTATCGAACAACTGCAGGAAGGAGACCATATCCGGAATGGAATTGTTCATTCCGATCTGGTGCTGAAGGGACCCAAGCGTCCTTGCGAACCTCTCATTGCCATCCTTCGTGTGCAAATCCAGCCTGATCCGTGTGTGGACAGCCTTTTTGTCCTCAATCAAAATCTCGCCTTCCCTGTCGTTAATATACTGGACAAGGGTATGGAGATTCTCTGTAAGGCTTTCCTTTGTATCCGACACGAAAATGGTCGAAATGCCAATGTCCGTATGCTTGCCTTCCAGGTATTCCATAATGACGTGTTCAGCAATCAGGTTCCTGTTCGAGACGACGAAAACATAATGCGGCATGAATCGTTTTTTCTCTTTATCCTCATCGAGGTCCCGTTCCCTGATGCTCTGGTAGATCGATGTGAGCAGCTGGTCTCTTGTTTGTTCATTATAGATGAGCCCTTTCGCAAACGAATAGGGAAGCTGGAAATGAGGCAGCCATTTCATCCATTCCCAATCCCGGTAATCTTCTTCTTCGAAAATCGCTACAAACCGGATGTCGTGGTAACTGTGGAAAAACGCCAACTGGCCGATAAGCTGGTGAAGTTCATTCATGACGATGGCCTTTTTCCCGACCAGCCCTATGCTTCCGTATGAAACCTGGATCGGCCTCGGTATATTCCGGACTCTTTTGTACTCAGCCTCAAGCTGCTGGGATTCTTCCAATAATTCATCCGTTTCCCTATTAGACAGATCCGACCTGTTCAAACTGATTTTATAAGAGGCGTCTACATCGGCAATCCCTATTCGCAGATGTAGGAAATCCGCATGTTCGAAGGACCGCTCCCATATCCTGTTGCTGATTGTGTTGACCATCCCTTTCATTTCTTCAAACGGCGGATTGTGGTAGATGGTCACCTCTGCCTGTTTGCGGGAAAGGGCATCAAGTTCCTCCCTTTTATCTTCCAGGTATTTGGTGTAAACCCTGAATCTTCTTTCTTTCCGCATTTTCGTTTTCTTTTTGTCACGGAAGTATTGAATGGTTGATGTGAAAATGGTTGTCATGAACATAGCGACGGATATGAGCATGAAAAGCCCGCGTGGATTTATGAGAGCCACGACCCCCATCACGATCAGCATGACAACAGGAGGAAGAATGATAAGCCAAAGCCCCCTGCTGTCATCTTCAGGATTCTGGCTGGGGAACGACAGATCAACTTTATCCTTCGGCAAATCGTAAATCATTCTTGGTGTACGCTGATAGATCGGATAGTTCAGCTTTGTCCTGGAAATCGGAAGCTTCGTTTCTATCAAGTCCGTTTCATAAGATTCCGTCGTTTCGATTCTGATAAGATCTCCTTCCGCCAGGCTGACCAGCAGACCTGACCAAAAAAGCATATCGCCATTTTCAAGCACGGTATCATCGGTTATTTTTTTCCCATTCAGAAAAAGGGAGCTTGTTTCTATTTTCGGCTGGGCCCTCCATTTTCCTTCCAGCCTGTACAGGACAAAGGGTGCAGCTTCCTGGAATACTCCTTTAGCCTGTTTCCTCACCAAGCTCTGATCCGTTTGGCCGAAGAGGATTTCCTCATGGGGGCCCGCATAATAAAACGACTCTGCGGGTTTCTCTGTCAGCAATAATTTCAGCTTGCTCCCTTTGTAATCAAAAGCTGTATTGAGGGTAACAGAACCTATTTGTTTTCCATTTTCATATACATCGAAGCCGTCATTCTTTCTGATCTTCTGTAACTGCAGCCCATCATCAGGGACGGCGCTGCCCGCTACGGGGATGGTAAAGGAAGGCTGGCTCCCGATGGTTATGTCCGATCCCGTTACCGGAAACCGTTGGAAAGATGTATCTTGCATGACCCATAAAATACTCATAAGCCCCTACCTTCTCATGTAAAAAGTATTTGTTCCACTTTGCTAAGCGTCCTGACGGCGGCAGGCAGCATCCGGCAAGTCCTCCGGCTGTATGGAACCCTGCTACAGCAGATTCCATCAATTTGATGCCAGTAAAACTGCACATTATACAAACCTTTTCAGTCAATGCCAGCCCTTCTAATTAGCCGGTGCAGTGCCCTGTTCTGTTCCTTCAGTTTGAGGAGCAGAGCTGTTTGGCGTTTGTCCGGCAGCCGGGGCCGCTCCTGAAGCAGACTGCTGGCCAGCTGCTGGCTGGGAGGCTTGAGAACCTGCTGCCGACTCTCCTCCTGCAGGCATTTCATTTTCACTTTCTGCTGCCTCTTCTGCCTCTTTTTTCTCCTGTTCGATTTCGGCTTTGTAATCTTCCAACTCTCTTTCTATTTCATCCAGCTTTTCTTTTCTTTCGTCACTCTTCATGTCCTCATCGGCTTTCAGCTCATCCTGGTATTTGAATAGAGCCATCATGATCAAATCCCGGTCCTCAAGCACCCTGGCAATCTCTAAAGCTTCTTCATTATTTCCCCTTCCTAAATAGATCCAATAGAGGAGAAGCTGCTCGTCCGTCTGCAGGGTGATTGATTTCAGGACTGCCTCCCTCTGGTCTTCCTGAAGGGACTCATTCATCACATAGGAATGGGAAAGCTGATATTTAATGACATATGGCATCTCATCGGCATCATAGCTTTCCAGGAGCGTCACCACTTCACTATAGTTTTTCTCCAGAAAAGACCTTTGGCTTTCTATATAGGCGTCCTGCTTCGGATTAAGGAACACAAGGGAATAAATTGCGTATGCGAACGCAGGTATAAAAAGTAAAATGAATGCAAGTAACAGGTACCTTTGCAGTTTCCACCTTTTATCCGGGATACGGACATAAGTCTTCTCTAAAGCATCTAAATTCTTAATCTGTTTTCTGACGGTTTCTTCAAGGCTTGCAAGAGACTCAGCCTTCATGATGCTCTGCGCCTCTTTCGAAAGCTTAAGTGTAGAATGGTACTTCAGATACTCCTCAAAGCTGTGGCTTTTATCGACTATTGCACAAATGGTCGCCTTTACTGTTTCCAGCAAATGTTCCTCATTCCGCCCATATGGGGGCAAGCTTTCCTTTACGCCGTAATGCAGCAGGTAAGGAGTATATCCGCTGTCAAACATGAGATTCTCGGGACATACGACCGGTATGAGCCTTCCTAGCCGATGGCCGGAAACCATGCGGATCAGCTGATAGGAAAGCACCCATTTTGAATAGTCCGTTTTATTGTGTATGGCGGAAAAAGGAGCGAAATCCGAAGGAGGGGAAAAGCTGATCAGCACTTCATCCTCTTTTACTTCGATTTCTTTATTCAATACGGCATCTTTTCCTTTGATTACCTGAAGCTCCAATTCATCTTTCATCTGCAGCAACGCTTTTTGAAAAATATATGTATAACGCCCATCACTTTTCGTAATGGAAGCGCCTATCTCATTCTCTAAATAAGACACCTTTTCTTTTGCCATGGGCCTGCTCCTTTATTGTAAGTTGAAAATGTCGGCTCACCGCCTATTCCTGAATCCTCATTTCATGCCCGCTATAGTATTTCGATCCTGTCCCCGTTTGTAATTCCGCAGTCCAGGAGAACATCATAGCCGGAGCATACTTTTTCTTTATTAAGGATTTTCACCCAGAAACCGCTCGGGGGCGGGACATCAATCTTTTGGATTTGCCAAGCAATCTCAACCACTTTCCTGATGGTCAAATAATCAGAAATGCGAAGATCGATCGGATCGGCACCGTACTTATTCATGTCAACTGTTACACCTATGTACATTGGATCACACCTCTTGCATAAGACTGGATTTAAATGTATGCACCACAAAAAAAGCGTGAATGGAAAGAAATAACCAAACACGCTTTTTACAGACTGTTTTATTGATTAACCGCGGATTTGGCTGGCAATTTGATTATCAGTATCTTCAAGCACTTTACCAGCATTATGCAATTGAGTCGCAACATCCTGAAGCAATTCTCCCATTTTGATGAAAGAAGGCTTCAATTCTTCATACTGTGCAGCAAACGCTTCACTGGAAGCACCTTCCCAAGCGCCTCTCAAATAGTCAATCATGCCGTTCAAACGCCCGATTTGATCGTTTACCGCTGCACTTTCACTGCTATACTGTTGTGACATTTCATAAAGCTCTGCCGGCGTTACGCGAATTTGTCCTGCCATTTTCATTCCTCCTAAAAATTTTTTAAAATGACCCCAATCTGATGGGATATAAATAGGCCTGGGCCCTTATCAGCACCGGCAATAAACCGTTCCCCTTGGTGCTTTGTTCCCGTTTCACAAGGCATTGCCAGTGTTCCCTGGCTTCCTTCTTGTTCAACCGCCACCCCCATATGGTCATAATCTATTCATCCGGCTGACAGATGCTGCAGGATAGTGGACTGCAACGAAAGTTTTGCAGTTTCACCCGATATGGTTCGATTACGAAAGGCATGCCAACCACTTACCGAACATTCAAAAAATTAAGGCAGCTAAGCAGGCAAACCCATTCCATCAGCGTATCACCCGGCCTTATGCTGGATAGGGAAATGTACGTATGTATGAAAAGCCAGAGAACAATTTTTGTGCTGATAGCCCTTCGTGTTCTACCTATTTTCTACCATACAATTGAAAAGCATTTCAATGGAAACTATAAGGGCAACCCAAAAAAGGGAATTTGTTACTAGGATTATTTTTCTAGTATCGGGACGTTTTTAATTATCTTTGGGTATAATAACCTATTTATTTACAACCTAAACTTTTTCTGGTTCATTTTACACAAAGTGATATCCCCTCTCTGTATATGGAACACAGTGCAGGGCTGTTGTAACACTTTCCCCTTCGACTATGTTGTAAGAAGGCATTCAAAAAAGCATAGGAGCCACAAAATAAACTCTATGCTTTCGAATTAATGCCTTCAAGGATGACTTCATCCCAAACGATTGGGCTTCAGTTTGTTTGTTCGGCCAACCATACAGCAAGCTGGTCCTCTATCCCCTTCAGCTTCTTTTCATTCAACCCGTTATTAATGATAATCGAAAAAATCATCTTCTTGCCATTTTTGGCTGTCACGTAACCGCTTAAGGAACTATTGAATGTTATAGTGCCCGTTTTGGCAATCACATTTCCTTCTGCTGCTGTGCCTGCCATCCGATTCCTGAGCGTCCCGCCATCCAGCTTTCCTTTAATACCCGCAATAGGCAAAGATCTTTCAAACATAGGGAACCATGGTTTAGCTTGTACATGATACAAAAGCGAAGACAGGTTATTGGCGCTAACCATTCCTAAAGGCGACAACCCGGAGCCGTCACGCATCTTTATCGATTCAGGATTCATCCCCAACTGTTCCAGCCTGCCCTCAATGATGGCCAATCCTTCAGGCCAGCTGCCTTCATCCCCTTCTGCCCTGCCGATTTCCTTGACAAGCCCCTCCGCAATTGTATTGTTGCTAAGCTTCATAAAAGGAATAAGCAGATCTGAAAGTGGTTCGGAGACGTTCCGTGCCACCAATTGGCCGCCAGCGGGCACTTCTTTTCTCATCATCTTCCCTGTATATGCAATGCCTTTCTCCTCTAATGCCATTTCGAACAATGACATCGCATAACCGGTGGGATCCGATACAGAAAGACGGAATCGTTTCCCCTTGCTATCAACCGGGAGTGTACCTGTTATTTGTATCCGTTCCGTACCGTGAACCCTAGTGACTTTCAATGTCTGTTTACTTTCCGGGCCACCCGTGCTTGCTGTACTGCTGATTTGCATAAACGGATTAGCCGGAGTCATCCTTACTTTGACCGGTGCCCCTGCCTCTCCTCCGGAATCCACCCGCACATCCACTGTAGCAGCATCATAATCCGGTTTAAAAGAAGCCGTAAGGGCTGAAATAGGCGCTCCGTAATAATGCTCTTCATCACTCCAAGGCAAATCAACTGAAAGCCGCTCCGCATCATACCATCCATCATCCCCCACAAGATTGCCGTTGATTGTCCGGACTCCCCGCTTTTTCAGCTCTTCAGCCAAAGCAGCAAAGTCATTAGGTTGAAGAGTTGGATCTCCTTTCCCTTTCAGATAGAGGTTCCCGTCCAGTGTATCGCCTGTCTGTTCTCCATCGGCATACAGCTCTGTGGAAAAACGGTAACCCGATCCCAAAATATGAAGGGCAGATGCTGCTGTCACAAGCTTCATGCCTGAAGCGGGCTGAAGCCTTGCATCCCCATTATGTGAATACAGGATTGTCCCGTCGGCAGCATCACGAATGCTGATTCCGATGACTGACCCTTCCGCAGATGGATGGGCAAGTATTCTTCCGATACCCGCCTCGAACCCCTCAATCTTATTGGCTGCAGGCTGCCGGGGTTCGGGGGTCCCCAGAAAGAACATGATGGCTGTGACGGCCAATCCGGCCAATGAGATCATTTTCCTTTTCATATCTGTCTCCCGTATCGTTATCATTCTCATAACTCTATGTCCACAAAAAGAAGAATAGAAGGCAATTTCATTTTTAGTATGCCCCGCATTTCTGCCGGACAAAAAAGCAAGCCTGTGGAAAGGCCTGCTCATCTATATTAGGATCTTACTGAATTTTGTTTAAAAGGTGTGTGGATCATGATTGGATATGTGCTGATTAAAGCAGATATTCCTACAATCGCCGGAAGGAATAGCAATACAGATTTGCTTAGCCCAACAAGCCATTCCATAAAGCCATCAAAAGTCCCCAGCTGAGCAAAAAGCGAAATAATAAATAGTGCAGCAACAAAAAGAATGGCTGTTTTAAGAAAGCCTAAACGGTAAAAGATGCTGGTGATCAGTGAAGTTAATCCGAATATGAATAATCCGAAGGAGGCATCCGCCAAAGTATAGGTGAAGAAATTATATTCCTTGAAGAATAACCTGCCCGTATCTATAAGAGAAATGGTAGTAATCCCCTCTTCGAAAAGGAGGGTCATCCCGAATTCAAGCAGATTGAGGACAATCATAAGCAGCAGGATAGATATTATCCCCAATAGAAAATAATGCCTCAAAAAATGTTTTCTTGTACTGCCGAGCCCGACTGCTATAGGAAGTGACACGAAAAAACCAAAGATCCCATATGAAATAATCAATCCATACGCCGGACCAAAAATAGCTGTGGAAATAGTATCCAAGTTATAGAGGATGCCTAACAAACACCATATCAGGGTAATCGGAAAAGTTATATACAATATAGCCATAGTGCCGTACATATAACGGATATCCTCACAAATATAACGAAAGGTTGCATCGAATGATTTCATCAGGCTCCTCCCCCAGTGAGATTCAGTAAATAATCCTGCAAATCTGCTTTTTCCATTGAAACCCCGCACTCATGAGCTGACTGTTTCCACTTTTTTGTATAAGGAAGGTCAACCATCACTCTCAAATATTGTCCCAGCATGTTTTGCTCCATTATTTTTTTGCCCAGGATAAAGCTTTCCACTTTTGACTTCTCTCCTGTTATCCATACGCCTTTCTCTCTTAAATCCTCCATCGGCTCGTGAAGCAGCACTTGTTTCTCGTGGATGACAACAAGAGATTCACAATAGGGCTGTATTTCTTCAATATGGTGGGATGACAGCAGAATCAGACGCGGCTTTTTTTCATAACTTTCCAGCAGCGCCCTATAGAATTTTTTTCTGATTCCCGCATCCAAACCATTGGTCGGTTCATCCAGAATGGTTACATCAGCAAAGCTTGCCATACCGATAATGATCTGGACGGCTGATTTCATTCCTTTCGAAAACTTCTTCAGATTCTTTTTTTCCGGCAGACGGAAAAGCTCTTTCAGCTGTTCGGCCGTTTCCTGATCCCAGTTTTCATTGAAGTACTTCCCGAACCTCATAGCATCCTTAAATGTCCATGTCGGCGGGAAAGGGTGGTTCTCCTGCATGTAACAGATTTTTCTGGTCGCCTCAATATTGTTATATGGTTCCCGTCCTAATACTTCTACATTGCCGCTATCCGCTTTATTTTGGCCGGACAGAATTTTCATCAGCGTTGTTTTGCCAGAACCATTCCTTCCCCAAAGCCCAGTTATGACCGGATCCTGCTCCCTGAGTGAAAAATCCTCTAAAATCAATTGCTTATCGTATGCAAAGCTTACATTCCGGACATTTATCAACTTCTTCCCACCTCCTTGATCATTTGGATAACATCGGCTAAATCAAGGCCGATTCGTTTTGCCTCTTCAAGCAGTGGCCGGATATATACATCTGTATAATTGCTTTGCCGTTCCCTGATCAATTTAGCTCGTGCCCCTTTTTTCACAAACATCCCAATTCCCCTTCTTTTATAGATTAAATCCATATCAAGCAGAACTTGCAGACCCTTTCTGATTGTGGCTCTGTTAATACTGAAAAACTGCGCAATATCATTCTCGGAGGGAATTTTCTCATCTTCTTCTATCTGTCCGTCGATAATATCATCCATGATCATATCTGCAATCTGTTGATAAATTGGCAGTGATTCATCTAATACCGGTTTCAATTTGCACCTTCCTTTTACATGTATGGTTGTATACTTATGCATCCAACTATACATCACATATTTAACCATGTCAATAACTGTAAATTTCATTTTTAAAAAAGGCCATTGGTGACTCATAAGCAAAAATGTATATAAAACAAAAATGGCAGCAACGCTATTTTCAAGCGCTTCTGCCATTTGCAATCCATCCTCTTTCGGTCCTTCCTCTTTAAAATCCATTCACTTATAAACCCTCGCCCGCTCTATCGTAAGCGTCTTCCATGATTCAGCAGCCTGCTGTTTCGCTATGTAGACGATTTGGCCGACATGATAGGAGTAATGGTACATCTGACGTTCGATCGCTTCCATCACACTGTGTTCTTCCCCGCGGATGGTCACTGTGCGCATAAGATCGGGCTCCTTGATCATATCCAGTTCCTGCAGGAACACGTGCCAGCCTCTTTCCCAGCATTCAATCACTTCATGGCGTCCCGAGAAGTGCAGGACAAATTCGTTATCCCTGTCCCTGTCCTCCTTCTCACCATCGGCAGACAGAAAGTCCGTCCAGCGGGAAACCATATTGCCGCTCATATGCTTGACAATGATGGCTATGCTGTTCGATTCCTCATTATCCTGCCAGAATAGGCCGCTGTCGCTTACCTGCTGTATCGCCCTTTCGGCTGTCCTCTTCATATACGTAAACCTTTCACGGACTATCTTAAGATATTCTTCCCCTATCACTCTTCCATCCCCTTTCCAACGTGATGTGTACTATGTATATTCAGCATCCAAAGAATGAATCCTCTATTAAAATTTTGAACATTCGGTAACAGACATGTTACGGAATAGATTTTCCCAAAAAAATAAGCTTCTGATAGAATAGAAAACCCTGCAGCAATGTGCAGGGCCAGACATCCTTATTTGAATACTTTTACACGATCGCTGATCGGCGCGAATTCTTTCTCGCCTGCCGGTTCAGCCGGTATACCGAATGGCATTTGCCCAGTAAGCTTCCAGTTTTCAGGAATGCCCCACTCTTTGCGGACCGCCTCATCAATTAAAGGATTGTAATGCTGGAGGGAAGCGCCTAAGCCTTCAACCGCAAAGGAGGTCCAGACAATATATTGCAGGATTCCTGTCGCGTGTTCACCCCATACCGGGAAGTTATCGGCATACAGCTTGAATTCCTCTTGCAGTGATTGGATGATCGATTCATCCGAGAAGAACAATACCGTTCCATATGCACCTTTAAAGGCATTCATTTTTTCTTCTGTACCGGAAAACGAATCTTCAGGCACAATCTTGCGGAGCGTTTCTGTTGTAATGTCCCATAGCTTGTCATGCTGCTCACCGAACAGGACTACAGCACGCGTACTTTGCGAGTTGAACGAGGTCGGGCCGTGTTTGACCGCATCCTCCACAAGTTCCTGGATTCTATCATCAGAAATCGGAGACTCCTTTTTAAGTGCATAAATGGAGCGCCTTTTTTTAATTGCTGCAAAAAAATCTTTGTTTTTGTTATCCATGTTAATTCCCCTTTACTCTTCAATTATTTCAGAATTCCATGATTCATATATTCCACATTACACTGCCTTTAAACGTACCGGGATTCCGGAAGGATCCTTCACTTCCAACCTGTTTCCTTCATCTGTAAAAGGAATATCGGCATTCTCCAACTGTTTCCTCAAGGCTTCCAATGCATCGGCCCCTTCCACCACAACTGTATAAAAAGCAAGCCCCGGTTCCCCCGCCTGAAGGGCCTCAAGCCTATTTCCTGCCCAGCTGTTCACCGCTATATGATGATGGTATTGTCCAGTCGAAAGGAACAAAGCCTTGTCTCCATAAGTACAGACCACATCATAACCAAGCAAGCCGTTATAAAAACTATTGGATTTCTGTACATCAGAAACAGACAAATGGATATGCCCAAGTACTGTTCCACCGGGCATCCCTTCCCATTGCAACAATCGTCCTGCTTCCACTAATCCTTGGGCATCAAGCGGTTCCGTATACATATCCACTTGGCTGCCTTTCCATACCCATTGGCTTGGAGAACGGTCAACATACACTTCAATCCCATTGCCCTCCGGGTCATTCAAGTAAATCGCTTCACTTACGCCGTGATCTGACCCGCCGGAAAGCGGGTATCCCAGACGGGCCATATGCGCCAGAAAACTGCCGAGCAAGGGTCTTTCCGGGAGAAGGATAGCGATATGATAAAGCCCCGCTGTTCTTCTGACCGGGGATTTATCGGTCTTATGAAGTGTAATCATCGGAATTTCCCCATCGACAGTCAATTCTATCTTCTCGCTGCTTTCTGACAATATGGAAAAGCCAAGGACACGATTGTAGAATTCCGAAGCCACCTCCATATTTCGTACGTTTAAATCAATGGAAGCTATATATTTATTCGGTAAAGCATGAAAATTCATTAACCTTCCCCCTCTCACTAAGTTACTTTATGTAAGTTACTATATATTATAAATTAAACAGTGTAAAGTAATTAAACTCACTTGATAAGAAAGAATTTTACAGTATAATAAAATTATTAGGAGGGACGGTATGGATAACTTTCAGCTGTGTCCAAAATTTGAAAAAGCCATGAGCATCATTAGCCAGAGATGGGTCGGCTTGATCATATATCAATTAATGCAGGAAGGCTGCCAGCGCTTCAGCCAGATTGAATCAACCCTTCCGATCAGCGGGAAAGTGCTATCTGACCGTCTAAAGGATCTGGAACAAAAAGGGATCGTCAAACGGGTCGTCATACCCGAAACACCGGTGAGGATTGAATATTCACTAACCGAAAAAGGGAGAGCTCTTGAGCCAGTGCTGAAGAACATTGAAACATGGGCAGAGGCCTGGATTGATAAGGACGAATCAGAATCACATAAGACGTGTACGTAAATGGAAGCATCGTTCCCAGCAACGATGCTTTTCTTTTTTCTAAATAAATTCATAACGATCGAACAGGAAAATGCAATACAGCAACGAATTCAGTAAGACTAAGGGGGGGACCATTATGAAATATGCACTTAAGGATTTCAATTTAGATCTGAAAGAAAAGATTGCAAGCAATGAAAAGGCATTAAAAGACTTGATCGAAAAACTATCAATAGAGCATGAGCCTTTCTTCTCAAGGAAAGGAATGAAATTGGAAGCCGAATTTGACAGGCAGGGAAATGATCCTTTTATTCCTGGATACAGCTCCTCTATTTCGATTGCAATCTCCGATGAAAACGGCGAACTTACTGATCTACATATCATAAATATATGGGAATGCGGCCGTTACTTTCTTGGTATGCCAACTTCAAAGAATATTCCCGGAAGCAAGATTGCAGGTGAACTTCTTGATGACACATTTGATGAGATTCAGTCGGAATTGAAGGAATACATTGAAGAGCAATTAACTGAAAGCGACGAATAATGAAAGCTGTTCCCGCAATAAAAGGAGAAATGCACCTATCATTTCCCCTTTTATTAAAATAGGATACGCATTTATTGTCTCCCCTACTCCGGTTCCCCACCCCGCCTCATCACAAATCACTTTCCCCTTCTTTTTTCCCCTAGAGACACTATTAAACTCTCCCGAATCATTAATGTTTTATACATGGACCATCCCCAGAGATTCTATTACAGAGCAAACGAAAGATAGAAAACAGACGCCTTTTGTCGGATATTATCGCTTCATCATTACGGAAGACGCGTGATGAAAGACTCCCTTCCATTGCCGGAAAGAAAAATTATGAAAATATCACCAGGGAAAAACAGGAAGAAATGCCCTAATCGGAATCTAGTAAATCCAGTAATGTTTGAAATGTATAAATATTCTAATAATGGAGGGATTCTATGAAAAAGAAACAGTTTGCGGCAGTCGCTTTAGCTGCCAGTTTGGCGATCGGTACGATTTCCGTTCCTGCTTCAGCTGCAGGCGGCTATACAAAGGCACCTGAACATGCACAGGGATATAAGGTGCTTAACCATGACATTATCAAGAAGATCAATGTCGATAACATTTACAAAGACATCGGCTTCCTGGCCCAGACGCCTCGTGAAGGCGGGACAGAAGCTGAAAGAGAAGCAGTTGAATACATTGAAAAGAAATTTAAATCCTATGGATATAAAACAGAAATCCAGGAGTTCACTTTCTTCGGATACACACCTCCAAACGTGATGGAACTGAGCGTTGCCGGCCACGATGGAGAACTTGCGCCCCAATCGTTTACATATGGGCCTAACGGAGATGTTACAGGGGAACTGGTTCACGTGGGCACAGGGACTGCAGCTGAAGTTGAAGGACTGGATTTGACAGGAAAAATCGCTTTAGTGCAGCGAGGCGGCATAACATTCGGTGAAAAAGTATTGAATTCAGCCCAAAAAGGTGCTGCGGGTGTCATCATCTATAACAATGCTGAAGGTGCAGTGAACGGTACACTGGGCGAGCATAGAGA
>CAKQBC010000030.1 GCA_934215995.1 uncultured Bacillus sp.
CGTATATCCCGCAAAGGATGGCAGCAAACGATATATACAATACTATTCAGAATAATTAATCAAATTAGTATGTTCCCCTCATTTATATCCATATAAAATTATAACAAATAATGATACGCGACTAAAGGGAATCACACAGATCAAATGAAGAGCTTATATTTTTGAAATAATTACTTGCTGTTGTTGTTTTTGGAAATTTTAATGTATACTGAATTATGTGCAATTGATTCCGTGCCATCCTGCATGATCGATAAATCGAACCTTCAATTGCGGAAGGCTTTTCATCATGCCATCTGATTGTTTGCAAAGCTGATCGGGCGGTTGCCGGCTTGTTCATCCCCAGCTTATACGGAAGAGCGGGAACGGGGATTTGCAGCCAATGCGGGATAAAATAATCATGTACTAAAGGGGTTTGCTATGGAAAAGCGCAAAACATTTTCTGAGCGATTCGATTGGACTCTCTGTCTGATTTTATTTTTGTTCTTGATCTTCAGTTTGATCAGTATATATGCTGCACAGGCCAGCGGGCAACATACCACGAATTTTGCGCTTCAACAAGTCATGTGGTATATAATCGGGTCGGTGATTGTCGCCGTCATCATGTATTTCGATCCGGACCAAATCAAAAGGATGTCCTGGTATCTTTTCGGTTTCGGCATTCTGCTGCTGATCATCCTGTACCTGGCCCCGGATGGCAAAGGCCAGATTGCCGCACCTATCAACGGGGCGAAAAGCTGGTTCAAAATACCGGGATTCGGTTCCATCCAGCCATCCGAGTTCGTGAAGATCTTTTTGATTCTGGCTCTCAGCAAGATGACGGTACAGCATAACCAGTCCACCGCCCATAAAAGCATCAAGACCGATTTTTTGCTGTTTCTGAAGCTGGCGGCAATTACTTCCCTTCCGCTTGCGCTTGTCATGCTCCAGCCCGACCTTGGAACGGGGCTTGTCATTATCTCCATCTTTCTCGGAATTGTCCTGGTCTCCGGCATCACGTGGAAAATCCTTGTGCCGATTATCGGGGGAACAGCATTTTTCGGCGGGGTAATCTTTTTCCTCGTCCTGTATTTCCCCGATATCCTTGTCAAATACCTGAATGTGAAGGCATATCAGTTCGACAGGATCTACACATGGCTAAGGCCTGAAGAATACAGCGGCGAAGAATCCTTCCAGCTCGAGCAATCATTGAGCGCCATCGGTTCAGGCATGATGTCAGGCAAACAGTTCTCCGGGACATCCGTTTATATCCCTGAAAAACATTCGGATTTCATTTTCAGCGTAATTGGGGAGGAATTTGGGTTCATTGGGGCAAGCATTGTTGTCGGCTTATTTTTCATCTTGATTTTTCATTTGACGAAAATAGCCCTAAGCAGTAATGACCAGTACATTTCGTATGTTTGCGCAGGCATCATCAGCATGATCACATTCCACGTTTTCCAAAATGTCGGCATGACGATCCAGGTTCTGCCGATCACCGGCATTCCGCTTCCATTCTTGAGCTATGGGGGAAGCTCATTGATGGGGAATATGATGGCAATGGGGGTAGTATTCAGTTTTCAATTTCACCATAAGACCTATATGTTCTCAAGCAAGGATACGAATATTCCTTCTTCTCTATAAGATAAAAACGGGAGCCTAAAAAAGGCTCCCGTTTTAGATTTCAAGCTGTAACGAATCTAATGCCCGCTCCTCGCTTCTTAATCAATCGTTTGATTAATGCCCTCTTTACAATTTCATCCGTTGAAGCCGCAAAGCATTCAGGACGACGCTGACTGAACTGAATGCCATAGCTGCCCCCGCAATCCATGGTGCAAGGAAGCCCATCGCGGCAAAAGGAATTCCGATCGCATTATAGCCGAGCGCCCAGAACAGGTTTTGCTTAATGTTCCGTACTGTACGTCTGCTGATCGCAAGCGCATCAGCAATCGAATTCAGGTCGCCTCTCATCAAGGTAATGTCCGCTGCTTCCATCGCGATATCCGTACCTGTGCCGATTGCCATTCCGATATCGGCCACCGCAAGAGCCGGGGCGTCATTTATACCGTCTCCGACCATGGCGACAATCCTGCCGTCTGACTGGAGCTTCTTCACTTCTTCGGCTTTTTGTTCAGGCAATACTTCAGCAATGACATGGCTGATGCCTGCAAGATGACCGATTGACTTTGCAGTGCGCTCATTGTCTCCTGTAATCATCACTACATGGATTCCTTGCTGTGTAAGCCGCTCAATCGCCTGCGGTGCATTTTCTTTCATTGTATCGGCTACGGCAAGCATTCCTGCATATTCTCCATCTACGGCGACCAACATAACCGTTTTGCCTTCTTCTTCCCAGCCGGCCATTTTCTTCAGTTCAAGGCCAGGCACTCGCACTTGGTTCTTCTCCATCAGTTTTCGTGTACCGATCAGCACTTCTGCATGATCCACTTCCGCTTCAATTCCATGCCCTGGTATTGAACGGAATGAATCCGCGTTGGATACTTGGATGCCCTTTGCTAGTACACCTTTCACAATCGCTTGCCCAAGCGGATGCTCCGACCCTTTCTCTGCTGCCGCGGTGAGGCTGAGCAATCGTTCCTCATCCCAGCCGGAAGCTATTTCCGCGTTTGTCAGGACAGGCTCCCCATTTGTCACCGTCCCTGTTTTGTCCAATAAAACAGTGTTTACTTTATGGGTTTGCTCTAAATGCTCTCCGCCCTTGAACAGCACGCCCATTTCCGCCGCACGTCCTGAACCTGCCATAATTGATACCGGCGTCGCCAGCCCAAGTGCACATGGGCAGGCAATCACAAGCACGGCAATCATGTTTTCTAAGGCTTCCGCAAAGTTTCCTGGATCCCCGGCAAAGTACCAGAACAGAAAAGCCAACACAGAAATCGATACGACGATTGGGACAAAGACACCCGATATTTTATCGGCAAGCCTTTGGATCGGGGCTTTTGACCCTTGCGCCTGTTCAACGACTTTTATGATCTGGGCCAGTGCTGTCCCGCTTCCGACCCGTAAAGCCCTGACTTTCAGGAAGCCTTGCTTATTAATGGTCGCCCCTATTACACTGTCGCCCGGATTCTTATCGACCGGCATGCTTTCACCTGTAATCATCGACTCATCAACAGCCGACCGGCCCTCGATTATCTCCCCGTCCACCGGCACTTTTTCTCCCGGCTTCACATACAGGATATCCCCTGCAGCCACATCTTCTATCGGCACGGTAAGCTCTTCCCCGTTTCTCTCTACCGTCGCAGTCTTAGCCTGAAGCCCCATCAGTTTCTTGATGGCATCTGATGATTTCCCCTTCGCTTTCGCCTCAAGCAGCTTCCCAAGCAGGATCAGCGTAATGAGGATTGCGCTTGTTTCGTAATAAAGGTGAATCTCATGCGCATGCCCGCCTGACGATAGGACGCTTTGGTACAAGCTGTAAAAATAGGCGGCTGAAGTCCCAAGTGCAACAAGCACATCCATATTGGCACTGCCGCTCCGTAATGCTTTATAAGCCCCGGCGTAGAATTGCCAGCCGATCACAAACTGGACAGGGGTCGCTAAAGCGAACTGAAACCATGGGTTCATCAGCAAATCGGGCATGTAAACAAAAGAAGTGAAAGAGAAATGCCCGAACATCGTATACAGAAGCGGCAGGGAAAGCACAGCCGCTATGATGAACTTCCAGGTTTGCTTCCTGATTGCCCGTTCTCTATGGTCTTCACCAGGCTGTTGCACATCTTTTTTCAATTGTGCCCCGTACCCGAGCTTTTCAATTTTGGCGGTGATTTCCTTAGGGCTGATTGCTTCAGGATTATAGGAAACCGCTGCTGTCTCAAGAGCAAGATTGACAGTTGCATCCTCCACACCGTCCATTTTCCGGATACCTCTCTCAATCCGGGCGGAACAGGCTGCACACGTCATCCCCGTTATGTCCAGGTCAATCTGCTCCAGCTCCGTGCCAAAGCCAAGCCGTTCGATTTTTTCTCGGAAAGCAGAAGGCTCCGTCAGCTCTGGATCATAAGATATGACCGCTTTCTCTGTGGCGAGGTTAACTGTCGCTTTCTGGACACCCTCTGTTTTATTCAGCACTTTTTCAATCCGTGCAGAACAGGCCGCACAGTTCATGCCCGTCACCTTGAACGTTGTTTCCTTCAACTTACCATCATTCACTACACTCACCTCCATACCCCTGTTGGGTACGTTTTTCTTTTTAAAAAAACCCGGTTATCTTACCGGGATTCAGACTACATCGTACCCTTGATCGTCAATTGTCTCTTTAATCTCTTCCAAAGACACTTGCCCGGAATCAAATGCAACATTCACTTTTCCTTCATTCAACTGCACATCTACCTTCTGTACACCTTTTAATGCACCGACACTATCCTCAACCGCTTTGACACAGTGGCCGCATGACATGCCTTTGACAGTTAATACTACTTGTTCCATAAGACTTCTTCCTCCTTATTATTTCCTCATTAATTTTTGTATCGTCACAAGTACTTCATCCAGCACTTCCGTATCGCCTTCTTGAATCCGTTCAGCTACGCATGTTTTCATGTGCCCTTCCAATAAGAGCTTCGCCACACTGTTCAGTGCGGATTGTGTTGCCGCAAGCTGTGTGATGATATCATCGCAATAAACATCCCGTTCAATCATTCCTTTTATGCCCCTGATTTGCCCTTCAACTCTATTCAGGCGGGTGATCAGGTTTTTCTTGACCGAATCTGGATGATGGCTTGTTCTCTCTCCCTGTTCACAGCAATGGGTTGCATTTTCTTCATTTACTTCCATCACACAACCTCCTTTTCTTTACTATACTATACCCCCGTACCCTATATCAAGCCTGAAATTTCCAACCGCAGCAGAAACAAATTAGTTTCATGCCATAAACCGTTTATTGTAAAATTTGAATATCACTTTGAAGGAGACTATTACTATGCTTACAATATATTTGACGCGACATGGCCAGACAGAATGGAATGTCCAAAAACGGATGCAGGGCTGGGGCAACGGCGAGCTGACCGAATCCGGGATTGCCGACGCAAAAAAATTAGCTGTCCGCTTACAAGATACCCATATCGATAAAATGTATGCAAGCACAAGCAAGCGTGCTTACGAGACTGCCGAAATTGTACGCAACGGCAGGGACATCCCGCTGGTCAAGGATGACATCTTCCGCGAAATGTGCTTCGGCGACTGGGACGGACAGTGCGTAGACGATGTTAGAGCAGCTTGTGCGGAAGAACTTGAATGCTTCTGGGAAAGGCCCCACCTTTTCAAACGGGAAGGCAATGAATCCTTTATGGATCTCCGGGAACGCACTAAGAAAGCTCTCCAAATGCTTGTTGAGCAAAACAAAGATGGAGATATCATTCTGCTCGTAACCCACTCCCTTTTCCTGCGAACAGCCACAGCCATCATTAAGCAGCTGCCGACATCGGACATCTTCACACAGGATCCTCCTGGAAACACAAGCCTGACCAAAGTTATCTTTGATGGAGAAAAATTCATGATCGAATATGAAGGAGACATGTCACACGCCCTTGACTAACTAGAAAGCTTAGAGGGCATTTCACTCGTTCTTCCATCAGGAGCAGAAACGAAAGAAGACAAAGCCAATTCAATGAATATCGGCTTTGTCTTCTTTGTTTACCCTGTATAAATTGGCTATAGGCCCATTTGCTGATAAAAGAGTCATTTTATTGTTCGAAGAAACCCATCAGTACATACTTCGCCATCTGTTTTTTGGATAGGTCCTTCATTTCTTTCGTTTCAAGCGATTTATTTTGCAGAGGGGTGATGAAAGAGATTCCACCTGCAGCAACATCATCCGGATCTGTCACAATCAGGTCGTTCTTCTCCAACCCTTTTTTCACTTCCTGCTTCCCCTTGAATGTCAGCCCGGTTTCAATCTTTTTCCTTTTTACAATACCTTTATCGGTCAGCTGATAAACCGCCCGCTCCTTCCCGGGAGAAAAAGCAGAACTTTCCTTGATAAAAGGAACATTTTCAGAGCGGCCGACAACGACTTCCATGCTCAATTTCGCTCCCGGCAACAGCCTTTCATCGGTATCTGACTGGGAATCTGCACTTTCTGCATCCTCAACGCCTTCTCCCTCTTCGTCCCCTTCAATATCGGTGTTGAACTGGACGATAAATGGATATTCCGCTTCCTCCTCCAGAGAAGGGCGCTTGTCGGGGTATGAGTGGATTTTTCCAATTGTTCCCTCATAATCTGTGCCATGCAGCACCGAATGCAGATGCACTTCCTGGCCCACTTCAGCTTGCTTCATCTGCTCTTCAGTCAGGATCCCCTGCACCTCAAGCGCGGTTGAAGCAATCGTGATGACCGGATTTTCTCCATCCTTATTGATATCCGTAACTTCCCCCGCGACATCACTTGCGACTGAGGCATTGCTTTTCTTATCCATCAGCCGGTTATGCTCGGCTTCCAGAGCCGAAAGCTCTGCCTCCAGTTTCTCCTTGTCTGCCTCAGCTTCTGCAATTGCTATTTCCACATCGCTTTCTGCTATTCCGGAAAGGTCAACATGGACATCGACGTCCACCTGTACATCTTCTTCATTTCGTTCAACCCGGACATCATTTTCTCCTGAAGATTCGACAGAGATGCTCTCCAGACTCTCAATCTGGGACTCTACTCCATCAATTTCCCCGTTGAGCCGGTTGATTTCAGCTACGATTTGCTCCTCCTGCCCGGAGATCCTTTCTGTACCATAGGTGAAGAGTTCAGTCCCCGGTTCAACCCGGTCACCCGCCTCTACAAGAATTTCCGCCAGCGGCCCTTCATCGGTATCATAGAACACATTGAATTCCTCAGATGGCCGGACAACCCCTTTTGACGGGAAGGTCTTTTCCACCGTGCCTTCTGCGACAACGGACCACTCCGGTATGTATGCTACCCGTTCAGCTTTGCTATCATCCTTCATGAGAAGGTATGTATTCAGTCCTGTGAAAAGAACAGCAGCGCCTACTATGCCATAAACGACTTTCTTGTCCAATTTTCTCCCCCTCCATTAGCACCTGTCTCTCCTTTTCTTTCAAAAATGCCGGTTACCCGATCATCGGCTTAAAAAAAGACACTGATTTTGATATAGGAAAACAACGCTGAAACAGCCCAGCAGAAAACAAAGAATCCGATTACGAGCATATTTGCCGCTTTCCTGCCCACTTCAGCCATTTTCACCAGGTAATAGCTTATAAGAATGATCATGCCAATTTGAAAAATAGTAATCTTGCTGAAAAAGCTGACGATCAGTTCCTGATCCGTTATGTATTGTGCTATGACGCCGAGTGAGAGCGGGTTTGATGAAGCATCAATCTGCAAATAAAGAAATAAAGGGATCTGGATTAATTTTTCGATCAGGAAGATGGAGAATGCCGACATCTGGATGACTGCCAGCTTCGAAAAGGGAATGCTTACATAACTCCAAAAAAATAAAGCGCCCAAAAAAATGACAACTGCAGGTACAAAAGCCCCGAGGACAAGTCTTCCTGCCACAAAAAGCTCTTTCCTTGCTTCATATTCATTGCTGCCAAGGCCTATGATTTCCTTGGATATCGACCCGCTGCCCAAACCGAAAATGGCACTGATGCCATAAATAAGCATGCTCGCCAGAAATAAAAAAGCGATGTACCGCTTATATCCTTTCAGAGATTCGGCTTTCAGCAGCTGATGTTGATATGTGAGTGGCCTGAATATGCCTTTCAACGGTTGTATACGGAAGGTCATGTTCCATCCCCCAATTGTTTAATTGTACTTACCCTTAAACACAAGAATAAGAATATACAAGTATTTTAAACTAATCAAACACTTATTGACAAATACCTTACATTATATTCTATAAAAGGACACAAATGCCTGCCTATCACTCAATCGTCCCCTATCCCGTTCCATACAAAAGTCGAAATTTGCCGCCCCTTCCCGGCATCTTTCGGCAGGACAAGCCGCCTGCCGATACGGAATATAGACCGTTTACTGTAAGGCCGTCAGGGTAAATACAATAGAAACTGGCGTTTAAGAATAGAGAACTTTTAAAAGGAGGGATCACCATGGACGAATTTACACAGAAGAAACCGAACTCCGAGGACTCCATGAAAAACGAACGGGAGCTAAGAAGAAAAGAAGAAGAGCTGTTGGGGAACCGCAATCCCTTTGAACCGGATCCTGAAGGCGTCCCTCCCCATCAGCCGAACGCGCTGGAGAAAGACCGTTACCCTAAATCGCATGATCGCTGAATAAGAGCACACGCAAGTTTACGAATACTATTAATTGGAAATAGAATAGGAGCAGCGCATCGGCCGCTGCTTCTATTTTATTATCCGGAAGGAGTTAATAAATGAAGAAAGTATTGTTTGTTGTCACCGGGCATCCATCCTTTGTCACTGGATTACCTACTGGATTATACTTAGAAGAATTTGCTGTTCCCTATGAAGCTTTTAAAAGGGAAGGGTACCACATAGAAGTTGCCAGCCCGAGAGGCGGCAAAGTTCCGATTGACCCGAAAAGCCTGAACATCCCCGATGAAAAAAAGGAAGAGTGGAAAGCAAGCCTGCAGGCACTGGACCAGACAACAAAATTGGGCGGCTTGATTGCCGATCACTTTGATGTCCTGTTTTTCCCTGGAGGCCACGGAACAATGTTTGATTTCCCTGAAACGACGGAAGTGGCGGAAATACTGATGGATTTCGAAGAGAAAAATAAAATCATCGCTGCAATTTGCCATGGGCCTGCCGCTTTTGTACAGGCCAGGTATGCAGATGACACCCCTTTTGTTTCAGGGAAAAAGCTGACTGCTTTCACAAACGAAGAAGAAAAGGAAATGCAGCTGGATGAACAGGTTCCTTTCTTACTGGAAAATAGGCTGCGTGAATTAGGGGCCCATTTTGTCGGTTCCCCGGTTTGGAACCCACATGTCCAGGTGGACGGCAACCTGATAACCGGGCAGAATCCGCAGTCGAGCGACCAGATCGCCAAAAAAATAATTGAAAAGCTGAAATAAAACCGGGCAGGATCATTTCACGCTTACCTCCTTCCAGTGATAAGAGCAAAAAAACGCTGAAAGCTTAGAGCTTCAGCGTTTTTTTGATTAAAATGCGTTTTTCAGCCAGTCGAGAAGCCCGGTTGTATCCAAAAATACAATAATGAGCACTAACGGAATGACATACCTCATTATATAGAACCAACCGTAGAATACCCACGCCCCCATTTTCGAATGGGACAGCAGCTCAGCCTGAAGCAATTTTCTCTCTACCTTAAGCGGTACGAAAATAGAGATCAGAAACGCTCCCAGCGGCATCAATATATTGCTCACGAGATAATCGGCATTGTCGAAGATGCTTCTTCCGAATAGGATGACATCCCCTAGAGTACTATATGATAAGGCTGACGGGATGCCCACGCAAAAAATGAGGGCGCCTATAATCAAAGTGACCCGGCTTCTTGCCTGCTCCCTGTCTTTCACAATCGACGCAACGATGATTTCCAGCATGGAAAACGCGGATGTCAGTGTGGCAAACAGGAATAACGCAAGGAAAAACAGCAGGAATACTTCTCCAAACATAATCTGCTCAAAGACAGCAGGAAGCACGACAAACAGCAATCCCGGTCCCTGAGATGGCTCCAGCCCGAGCGAGAACACTGCAGGAAATATGGCAAGGCCCGCCAATAGAGCAATCAGCAGATTCATAGAGACGATGGAAATCGCAGGCTGTATAAGGCTTTCTTCCTTAGACAAATAAGAGCTGTACGTCACCATGACAGACACCCCGACGCTGAGCGCAAAGAAAGATTGCCCAAGTGCAAACAAAACACTTTCCGAAGTGATCAGGGAGAAATCAGGCTTAAGGAAAAACGTCACGCCTTCCCAGGCATTATCAAGCGTCAACGACCTGACAATCAGGACAATAAACAGGACAAACAAAGCGGGCATTAAGATCTTGCTTGCTTTTTCAATCCCGTTCTGGACTCCTTTCGCGACTACATACACCGTAATCGCCATGAAAAGCCCTTGCGCCAGCAGAACGATGGCCGGGTTGGATATCGTATCATTGAAGACCGTTCCATACTCCACTCCGGACTCTATTACCTTGCCGAACAGCCCTTTTGCCAGATAGATGACGATCCAGCCGCCAATGACGCTGTAAAAGGATAAAAGCAGGAAACAAGTGAAGACGCCCAGCTTTCCGATCCAGGACCATAAGGTGCCGGGAGCAATTGATTCATAAGCGCTGATTGCTTCCTTCTGCGTACTGCGGCCAACAACGAATTCAGCCAATAATAGCGGAAAGCCAACAAATAATGAAAATAGAATAAATAGCAGGAAAAAGGCTCCCCCACCGCTGACTCCTGTTACATAAGGCAGTTTCCAGATCGCCCCGATTCCGATAGCTGAACCGGCTGCGGCCAGTATGAAACCAATCTTCGAAGACCATTGTGCATGTTTGTTCATACAACCATTCCCATCTTTTTTTAATTTGGCTATGTTAAACGCTATTGTTGATTTTCGCTACGGGCGGACGCTTTCCGCAAGGCGCACTCCAAGCCTCCTCGTCGCTTTCGCTCCTGCGGTGTATCGGCCTGCATGCTTCATCCCGCAGGAGTCGCCGCCCTTCGCTCAAATAAACGCATCTTTAATAATCAACACTAAAATATAACACAGCCTTAAATTTAATAGACTCTGTCCACATTCCCGCACATATGGCTGTAAATCCGGCAGAATAAGCCCGAAAGCCGAATGCTGGAACCGTGACAGATGAAGCAGGGATTTGACCCCTGGCTTCCAAAATTACAAAAGCCACGCCCCCATCAAATAGATAGGGACGTGGCTGAACACGCGGTACCACCCTAATTGGAAGCAGCAATAGCCTCCCACTTAGTAGAATAACGGATTTTCCGTCTTTATATGGAAACTCATATAAAGAATGCTCCGGGAATGAATTTCGCTTTATCTGTGTATCAGTTTCCACCAACCACTGATTCTCTTAACTACAGGAAGATAAAGGTTACTATGTTCCCATCATAACAATTTCATTATTTTTTTTAATTAAACGAAATTATAGTACGAAAAAAGAAAAATGGCAAGCCCTACCTCATTATTCCCTATTCATTATTTCGTCAAAATAGGATTACATATTAGGGATTGTATGACTAAGTTGTTTCAAACTACCGACATTTTCTTAATTTCAAATTTATTTATAGTACCTTAAAATTTTACTGATATAATGAAATGTGCAGGATTCCATATACTACATAATAATATTCTGCATCACAACTTAGAGGAGGTAGCAATACATGTTGGGTTATTTACAACGCATAGGTAAATCATTGATGCTCCCAGTTGCTGTATTGCCTGTAGCCGCCATTTTGATGGGGGTAGGGTACTGGATCGACCCTACAGGCTGGGGTGCCAACAATGCTGTAGCGGCATTCTTGCTGGGCGCAGGTTCGGCAATCATCGATAACATGTCCATCTTATTCGCTGTCGGTGTCGCGCTCGGTATGGCAAAAACAAAGGACGGCTCTGCGGCGCTCAGCGGTCTGGTCGCATTCCTGATCGTGACTACAATACTATCCACAAAATACGTTGCCATGCTTCAGGGAATTGATGTGGAAGCTGTTAATCCGGCTTTCTCAAAAATCAATAACCAGTTCGTCGGTATCCTTTCCGGTCTGACGGCTGCTGCAATGTACAACCGTTTCAGTGAAGTCAAACTTCCCGATGCACTTGCATTCTTCAGTGGAAAACGGTTAGTTCCAATCATGACTTCAGCATTAATGCTTGTTGTTTCTGGAGTTTTATATTTTGTTTGGCCATTCATTTATTCATTATTTGTTGATTTCGGGGAATTCATCAGTGGTTTAGGTGCTGCCGGTGCAGGTATCTACGGATTCTTTAACCGTATCCTGATTCCTACAGGTCTTCACCATGCATTGAACTCCGTATTCTGGTTTGATATGATCGGAATCAATGACTTGGGCAACTTCTGGGCAAACGAAGGCGTAAAAGGTGTTACTGGTATGTACATGGCCGGTTTCTTCCCTGTAATGATGTTCGGTCTGCCTGCAGCTGCACTTGCTATGTATCACACTGCTAAAGACCATAAGAAAAAACAAGTTGCCGGACTTTTGATGGCGGGTGGTTTTGCTGCCTTCTTCACAGGGGTTACAGAACCTCTTGAATTCGCTTTCATGTTCCTGGCTCCAGGACTATATGTAGTCCATGCACTATTAACAGGTCTTTCCCTTGCTATTGCAGCAGCATTCCACTGGACAGCCGGGTTCAGCTTCAGTGCCGGTTTAGTCGACTTTGTATTGAGCTCAGGGCTTCCTCTGGCTAACCACCCTTACATGCTATTGGTTCAAGGTCTGGTGTTCGCTGTGATCTACTACTTCGTATTCCGCTTCGTAATTGTCAAGTTCAACTTGTCAACACCTGGACGTGAAGAAGATAATGAAGAAGGCACAGAAATCAAGGCTCCGGCAGGGAAGAAAGAATTCGGCCCAATGGCAGTAACAATTCTTGAAGGCCTTGGCGGAAAAGAAAACATCAAATCATTCGACAACTGCATCACACGCCTTCGTGTAGGTGTAAAAGATATGGATCTTGTCGACCAAGACAAAATCAAGTCAACAGGGGTTCCTGGAATTCGTGTAATCGATAAGCAAAATATCCAGGTTGTCGTAGGAACAAACGTTCAGTTTGTTGCTGATGAAATCGAAAAAATGCTTTAATATTTCTGGAGAGGACAGCAGCCTGTCCTCTCTTCTTTTTTATATGCTTATCTTGCTGAGTTATCCAGGCATCCATAAACTGGCCGATTTCTATTCCCTCCTCATTTAAAAACACTCCTGATTTGTTATCCTTCTTGAGCTTTTCAGCCAAACAGCCGATAAAGGAAGGAAATGCTTATCCGCATCTGTTCCTCTGCCATTTAGTAAATAAATTTGAAATGCGGTGAATTCCCCATTGACCCTGACGCTGCGTCATAAAGTATGTTGTATACAGGAGGTTGGTAATCATGTACAAAATCAGCGAACTGGCCCGGATGGGATCCGTCAGTGTCCGGACGCTCCATCATTACGATGCAATCGGGCTTCTGAAGCCAAGCGGACATTCGGAGGGCGGATACAGGCTCTATTCAGGCGATGATGCCCAAACACTGCAGCAAATCCTTTTCTTCAGGGAACTCGGTTTTCCGCTCAAAGTAATTAAAGAAATCATTGAAGATCCTTCCTTCGATAGGAAGCAGGCACTCCTGAACCATCGCTCGCTGCTGCAGAAGAAAGTAGAACGGCTTCAGCAGATGCTTACGACGATTGATTACACGCTGGCCATCAACGAAGGGAATCAGCAAGTCGACGGGAAAAAATTATTTGGAGGTTTTAGCATGGAAGATATGAAAGAATATCAGAAGAAATACCGGGATGAGGCCGCCGAAAAATATGGGAAGAAAATAGTTGACCAGGCCGAAGAAAGAACAAGCCAATATACGGATGAAGACTGGGATAACAATCAGAAGGGCATGAATGCGATTTTCCACAAAATTGCCGATGGGATGGCGGACGGCCCCGAGTCGGAAGATGTGCAGAAAGCCGTAGCTGAATGGCGGCAATTCATCACAGACCACTATTATGATTGCACCCCCGATATCTTCATAGGACTTGCGGACATTTATACAGGAGATGAACGCTTCCGGCATAATATCGACCAAATAAAGCCCGGGTTGGCCACATTCATGAGCGATGCAATCATCATCTACTGCGACCTGCTGAAATAAGAAAAGGAGCCTTGCATATTCCTGTAAGCCGTTCTCTTTTGGAGTACCCGCATAGGGA
>CAKQBC010000031.1 GCA_934215995.1 uncultured Bacillus sp.
ATGTGGGAGATTGAGAAAATGGAACATTTGCTGAATAGATTGGAAGAACTGTATCCGGAAATGGTTGAATTAAGACGCTATTTCCATATGAATCCCGAGCTTTCCTTCAAGGAAGTGAACACACCTGCGAAAATTGCCGACTATCTTAGGCAACTTGGGATTGAGGTTCGGAGCGGGGTCGGCGGCCGGGGTGTTGTCGGGCTGATCAGAGGCGGAAAACCAGGCAAGACCGTTGCTTTGCGGGCCGACTTTGATGCCTTGCCGATCGAGGATATGAAAGAAGTTCCTTATAAATCGACTGTCCCTGGCGTCATGCATGCCTGCGGGCATGATGCCCATACAACCATCGTGCTGGCTGTCGCAAAAGTTCTGTCGGAAATGAAAGAAAACCTTAACGGCAATGTGGTGCTGATCCATCAGTTCGGGGAAGAAGTGGCGCCAGGCGGAGCCAAACCGATGATTGAAGACGGATGCCTGGAAGGAGTCGATGCGATTTTCGGCACCCATGTATGGTCGGGCATCCCTCTCGGGGATATCTTATATCGTTCAGGCCCTATGATGGCCGGTGGGGGTGTATTCGATCTCGAAGTAATAGGAGCAGGCGGCCACGGCTCTTATCCGCAGGACACAATCGACCCGATTATGATCGGCACGGCCATCGTCCAGCAGCTTCAGCAAGTAATCAGTTTACGCAAGAACCCGCTGCACCCTGCCGTCCTGACCGTGACGACCTTCCATTCCGGCCAGGGCTATGATGTCATTCCGCATACGGCAACGATCACCGGTTCTGTCAGGACATTCGATGACCTGGTGCTTGACTCGACCATCGAACAAATGGAACGGGTAATAGCAGGTGTATGCCAGACAGCAGGCGCAACCTACAAGTTTACATTCACAAAAGGATATCCGGCTGTCGTCAATCACCCGGAAGAAACAGAACTGCTTGTGAAAAATGCAAAGAAAGTCATACAGCCCGAACGCGTAAAAGAAATGGAACCTGTTATGGCCGGAGAAGATTTCGCCTATTACCTGAAAGAAGTCCCGGGCACGTTCTTCTTCACCGGTTCAGGCAATGATCAGATCAATTACCCGAATCACCATCCCAAATTCGATATCGATGAAAGAAGCATGCTGAACGCAGCCAAGGTCCTGCTCAGCACAGCTTTGGATTACTTGAATATCCATGCAAAAAAATGAACCTTCGTCAAACGATTCACTATGCAGGCAAAAGCAGAAACATATGCAATAATGTTTCTGCTTTTCTATCGTTTAAGGATGGATTACCGTGTCGGCGAAAGCTCGCTCTCTGTAACCCATTTATGATTTTCTACTTTTTGTCCATCAGCCGTGAAATCCAACATATAAACCGTTGTTCTTTCACAGTGGTCAATAACCGCTTCCGCACCTTCCATTCCCTTCATATGCTCTGCACCAATGATGATTTCCGTTCCGGGTTCCAACAGCTCATCCCCTGCATCGCTAATCTCTTCCTGGATAATCCATTTATGATTTTCCACAGGTGCCCCTCCGTCTTCCGGGGTATAGGATACGGCATACACATTCGTATCGTAAGCACCGACAATCGTTGCCTCCGCACCTTCCATCCCTTCCATATGCCCTTCCTTGATCAGCGCCGTGCTTCCCACTTCATATTTCGGATTTTCTGCATTCTTCAGGCCTTCAGGCGTTTCAGGAGAGCCGGAGTGATCCATATCGGCATGGTCCATATTTGAATGTTCATTTGCCTCTTCTTTCTGTTCAACATCCCCATCATCATTACAGGCAGCCAAAGCAAACGTCGCCGCCACAATTGCCATTCCCATGATGTATTTTCTTTTTTTCATCATAAAACCTCCCGGATGGTTTTCATTCCCTTCAACCGCCCGGCTTAACCTGCCGGACTATCTGAATGGTGCAAAAAGGCTTTTTCATAAAAAAACCGTATACCCTTATATTCCTTCATAAAGACTATTTAAACATGCCCTGTATCATCAAGCCTGAATGCCCCGATGCAACAAAAAAAGCATGCCCCGGAACCCTCCGTACAGCATGCTTTCTTTCTGTCAATCCTCGTCCTTTACGTCCATATCTTCCGGAATCGGCTCGCTGGCCAGTTCATCCACGAGGATCTTATACTTTTCTAGTTGCTCAAAGTGTGTATTGAATTGCTCTTTGTAGATCAAATATTGCTCACCGTCATGCAAAGCCCTGATTTTCCTTTGCATGATCAAATTTTCCACATAAGCCGGACTAACTGATAAAAGCTCTGCAGCTTCTTCAACCGTGATGTACATAATCCTTACTCCTTTTTCCCGTTCCCATTTTTCCTTCTGTTTTCCGCTCTGCGCTTCATGCCTTTTCTTTCAAGCATAAAGATGGCGACAACACCCAGCAGAAAAAAGCCAGCCTGCATGTAACGGCCATAATCCGAATCCCCTAACCAATAGGAGCCCGCAGCCGTCCCTGCAATCGCTGTTATCAAGAGGGCAATCCCTACCCATGCCATGTCACATCAATCCTTGCTTCATCTATTATCTTAAATAGTATAACCGTAAAATACAAAAATCAGATATTGAAAAATATGACATAGTAAAGAATGGACCTGTTTAAAAAGGAAAAGTTGTTGCATCACATAGAACATCTGAAGTCAAAGCAGTTCCCTTCATTTAGTATTACTATGCAGGCCAGCAACGTTCTCTTATCGCACTTCCTTGCCGAATGGCATAAGCGACAGCTTCGCCATCTTCAAGGATTGCAGCGCGAATGGAATACCGATGATCGTGATGGCGAAGATAAAGGCAGAGATCAAGTTACCCAAAGCAAGGATTGCTCCACCGAAGATGAACCAAAGAATGTTCAACACCAAACTTCCTGCCCCGTTGTCGACAGTCACAACCTCTTTCCCGAAAGGCGCCAGCTGCAGACCCGCCAGCTTAAAGCACTGTAGGCCGACAGGTATTCCTACAATCGTACAGCACCATAATAATCCTGTGAAAAACCAGCCGATTGCCCCAAGCAATCCCCCGAACAGGAACCAGATGATATTTCCTAAACAGCCCATGTAGACTCCTCCTGTACTCTCTTATGAATCTAAAAAATATAAATAACTTATGTATCTTACACTAGCGCCCCATATGAAACAAGCAGAATCAGAAATGTAATAATATCCAGCAAGAAGGAAGCGGGCATACAGACAGCTGCGGATTTTTCCGCAGCTGCCCATCACCATTTATTTGCCACCCTTTCCGCGAAGCCATGAAAATCTTTGAGTTCAAGCACTGTCCCATCATCAAGCACAGCCTTGCCTGTAAACGTCCCGAACACCTGATGCTGGTCACTTGATATGACTATGGCAGATGTGTAATCGCTCCGGTCAAGCACCGGGGTAAAATCCATTTCAAAACGCCCGTCATTAGAATCGAATCTCCAAGGTTTCAGATAATCGTATGTGCCTTGTTCCATCGGAATATGAAAGGTTACTTGGTCCAGCTTATGGGCTTTCCCTCCATAGAAAAGCATATTCTCGCTGGCAGCGGATGGATCCCCGAAACCATAGCCAATATTGAAGCCGAATGGCTTCCCTTCCACGGTGCCTGATGCCGAGCCCCAATACCATGTATTTTTATACGTCCAGACACCCCTTCCCCAGTCCAATGTGCCGAATGAATTCTCTGGATCGAAGCTGTATTCGTCTGCCCCATATCTGACGCCCCCGCTTGCCTTCATACAATTGATTTTTTGATTGTAGTAGAACGCTTTCCTATCTTCTTTGAAAGGTGTAGCGATTACCATTGAATCATCGGGCTCATCAAACAAATGCAGGTCACATGCAAAGTCTTTCTCCCCGTCAAACCGCTTCATTTGGCAGTGTAGCCTGCGGCCGTTTTCTGTATGGACGAAAGATATGCTGATTCTTTTGTCCTCATACTCAATATCCTCTCTTTCTGAAGAGAAGGGAAGGTTTAGCTTTCCGAACGTGAATGGCTTGATAATGCTTGTTGTTTTATAAAAAGGATTCCGGAAATCAAGGAAGGATGCACTTATCAAAGCCATGTATGAATTATCGGCGACCGTGAGGGCCACACCGTATTCGTCATTCGATACCAAGTAGTAATCCCACTCTTTGATCCTCCAGAAACCCGCTTTGATCAATTTCCTGTCATAGGCAAGCAGCAGCTTCCTTGCATAGCCCGCCTTACGCAGCTCACCCTTTTCATTCAATAGATTGCCGCTTTCAGTAATTTCAGTCTGCATGAATGCCACCCCTTATGTAAATTGAAGATCCCCGGTCGGAAGATGTGAAATATCTGCCTCAAGCAGGATTTTTTTCTTTCCCTCAGTCACCTCGATCATCGACAGGCACGTATCATGCAGATACGGAGGATCCCAGAGCTGTTCCATCGGCTTTCCTTTCAGGCTTGCAAGCAATGTCTTGATGACCACCGTATGCGTCACAAGCAGAATGTTCCCTTCCGAATGCTTCATAGTTACTTTATCAAGCAGCCGTATCGCTCTTTCCTGGACTTGCCCAAAACTTTCGCTTTCAGATGGTTTATACAGATGGGGAGCATTCCAAAAAGCATAAAAATCATCTGGATACAGTTTCTCGACATCCGTTTGCCTTTGCCCTTCCCAGCTCCCCATATAGATCTCCAATAAGTCATCATCGGGAATGATCGGTGCGGTTGCACATCCTCTTACCAGTTCGGCAGTCTTCTTCGTCCGCCCGCTTGGACTCGTATAAATCGCTTCAAATGTAACATCCTTTAAATGCCTGCCAAGCAAGCGCGCGTTAGTAACCCCCAACTCGGTCAAGTCGGAATTCAGCCTTCCCTGCATCCTTTTCTCGCTGTTCCATACAGTTTGGCCGTGCCTTGTCATGTAAATTTTCACCGATACCCCTTCTCTCTCATCCTGAATTGAACCTACATAACCATTCGACAAAACTTCCTATAACCCTCTACTTGCAAGACTGTTAAAAAACGTTTTTCCATGAATGCCATAAACCAAAAAAACGATTGCCCTCATCAGGACAATCGTTCTCTCATTATTTGCCGCAGCATTTTTTGTACTTCTTCCCGCTGCCGCATGGGCATGGTTCGTTTCGGCCCACTTTCTTCTTGGAAGCCGATAAGTCCGCTTGTTTCGCAGATGCCGGTGCATTCAGCACTTTTAGGTTATCCTTCGGGGACAGGCTTGATTGTGTGTGTCCTTTCAGGTTCCAAAGGCCCGTGTTGTCCACCACTTTTTTCACCTTGTCGACAAGCGCCTGAATTTCTTCTGTATTAGCAAAATCAATAAGTGCAGTGTACAGGTGCATAATTGTCGAAGGCGGCTCTTCCAATTGAGCCATGTAGAATGTTTGCCCAAGGACTTCTTCCAAATCCTCATTCGAGAATCGGTATTGTTTCTGCAAATAGCTTGCCAGCTCTTTCATTTCAGGAGTCCGGCCAACATACTCCAGGTTCTTCACATTCGATGAACTTTTTTGAGTGATTGGTGCATACGCAAGATCAGTCCTTGCTTCTTGCTTGCGGATCAGTTCTTCTTCATCCATCACAAGCTCATCTACGATGTAACCTTTTTTATTCAGGTGGAACAGATCATAATGCTCACTCAACTGTTCAATGAATTGTTTCAGCCACTTTGGATCGAGTGATTCCCCGATTTCCTTTTCCAGCTCGGCTTGTGCCACTTCTACCGGAACCGCTCCATAATGGTGAAGCATAATAACAATCAAGTCGAACAGGCGTTGATTGCGGTTTAGTGTTTTCATGTTTTCATCAGTTGAAGCTGCTTTGAACGCTTCCATGACCTCTTCCGGCATCACCGCTGTAGACTCTTCTTTCTTTAAAGGATGTATATATCCTAACGAACTATAGTAAAAAACATCTTCCAAAAGGGCCTCATTGATTGATACAATCCCCTCTTTTTTAAGCGCTTCTGCCACAAGCTCGAATTGGCCTTTTGTAAGGAACGCCATTCGTTCTTCCACAGTTGTAGGGATCTTTTCGGCAAGTGCTTCAATCAATTCCATCTTGCGCAAGGAACTCATGCCTTTCAGCTGCAAGTTCCTCCGTATGTTTTGCATTTGCCCGATTGTCGATGTTTCTAATAGCTTGGCTAATGTATAAGTGCTTTCAATCGTCATAGCCATCTTTAAATCTCCTCCTGCTTACATACCTCTGAACTATCTATGTTAATATAAAAGAAGCATTTTTTATACTTCTATTATTTTACAGATGGACCAAGGTACTCCTTTTATGTATGTTCTCAGATGTCCAATTCATTAAGCAATGAACGGAGCTGCTTAATTTCCGCGGCTGACAGCGTAATCCCTTTTCCCATTTTTTCATGGCCGGGCGCCCAGTCCCTTATGTCGAATTTTGCTTCTTTCCCGTTCCAGCTGACGAGATTCAATTCTTTTGCCCACCCCTTCTGCGAAGAGGACAACACCCCGATTTCTTCCATGATCTCATATTTAATGTCAGCCATGTTCGCTTTACTCCTTTCTTCATCACATCCTATTACTATACCATTACTTGCTTGAGGATTCAGGTATTGCGCACGGGAAAGCAAGATATCCCTATCCGGCAACAGAAAAAAGGAGCACAATAGTCTCAATGCTCCTTTTTCTCTTCTTTTAATTACAATGATCTAATGTTACTGAACCGTTCTTTTTCCCTTAATCAACAACACTTACACTGACGAATTCAAACCGTTCTACGTCAAATAAACCTTTATTGGTCAGCTTCAGGGATGGGATCACCGGCAATGCAAGGAATGACAATGTCAACAGCGGTGCAAATGCCGTTGTGACTCCTAAGCATCGAATCGCTTCCAATAATTTTTCGTAATCGGCATTCAGTTTTTCCGGGGAAACAGCGGTCATTAAGCCTCCGATTGGCAAATCGAGTGAAGCGATGACTGTCCCTCCTTCAGAGACGGCGATGCCTCCTCCAGTTTGCTCAAGATGCCTGATGGCAGCGTCCATATCTTCATCTGATACGCCAAGGCATATAATATTATGGGAATCATGTGCAATCGTTGTGGCGATTGCACCTTTCTTCAGCTCAAAGCCTTTGACGATGCCAAGCCCCACCTGGCCGCTTCCCTTATGCCTTTCCACCACGGCAAGCTTCAGCAAGTCTTCATTCGTATCCGGAGTAAACACGCCATCTTTAACGGCAACCGGATATTGAACATTTCTCGTGACAATCGAACCGGGAATCACTTCGATGACTCTTGCCTTTCCGCTCTCTATTTCAAGCTGAAGGTTTTCCTTCGTATAGCTGCCGAGCACCACCGTATTATTGAATGGCATTTCTTTTGCATTCATCTCTGTTTCTTCATACTTTTCCCCTTTTACCCAAACAGACTCAATTTGGAAGGTTTTCAGATCGGAAAGCAGGATAAAATCAGCATCATACCCTGGCGCAATCGCCCCTTTTCCGTTCAGCCCATAACACTGTGCCGCATTCAGGGAAGCCATCCGCAGCACGGAAAAGACGTCCAAACCTTGTTTAAGGCATTCCCTTACATGAAAGTTGATGCTTCCTTCCGCTAAAACGTCATCGATATGTTTATCATCTGTACAGAACAGAAGTCTGTCGGCAAATGAGTCACTATAGCCTTTCAGCAAATCTTTCAGGTTCCTTGCGGCCGACCCTTCCCGCAGCATGACATACATCCCTCGGCGGACGCGCTCAATCATCTCTTCGGGTGCCACGCATTCATGATCGGTCGTGATTCCCGCTACCATATAGGCATTGATTTGCTTTCCGCTTAATCCGGCACCATGCCCGTCAATCGTCACACCGTGCTTACGGGCGCCGGCTAGTTTCTCAAGCATTTGTGTCTGGCAGGACAGAACCGCAGGGAAGTCCATCACTTCCGCAAGGCCTAATACCCGTTCGTGCTGATAAAATGGCTCAAGGTCTTCAGCTGATAAATCCGCCCCATTGTCTTCGAATGATGTGGCAGGCACACATGAAGGCAGCTGATAGAGGATATTCATGAAGCATTTTTCGCTCTCTTCAAGCATCCATCGGATTCCTTTTGTCCCCTCCACATTGGCGATTTCATGGGGATCTGTGATGACTGTGGTGACGCCATGCGGCAGGACAAGCTTTTCAAACTGCGATGGGCATAGCATGCTTGACTCAATATGGACATGGGCATCAATCAGGCCGGGAACCATAACCATGCCTTCTCCATCAATTTCCTGTTTGCCTTTGTAAGTGCCGATGCCGGCAAATTTCCCGTTATGGATGGCTACATCCGCCGTTTCATATTCTTTTGTGAACAAGTTTGTGAATGTAATATTCTTAAATACTAGATCAGGAGTGATTTCATTTGTTGCTGCCTGGATTTGTTCTTTGATGTATGATGGGGTTTTCATCATCTATTCCTCCTTTAAGTTAAGGGATGGCAGGAAGAATAGTAAAAATGAATAGAAAGAGGCACCAAATTTATTATTTTTTCAAATAATAAAAGAGGTTTTCTGTTTACTATCTTCGTAGCCAAACTATTGCATTGGTAGTTTGTAGAGACTTTTGGACCGTATTACCAAAATTATACGAATGATGTTATATGAATATAATCAATACAGGTTTTCAAGTATTGTACAGCCTTCTATTTGGCCCGTCAAGCGATAAAATACTGCTGGTTATTTAAAAGAATCATTGTGATTCATGGCAGCTGCCTATATAAATGAAAGATCCCAAGTCATTTTGTTGATTTTTCGAAAAACTTTGCCGAACGTTTCGTTTTGGCAGGCTTTCCGTGTTTCAGCACCATCTTCATTAAACAAGTTGAAGGCATTCTCTGCACAAAATAAGGATAGATTAAGCAACTTCTCTCCGCTCATCTATCCTTGTCACCTATCCTGTTTGCCATTCATGGCTGAAGCCTGACCATTGTTTGTACTGCCGGGTTTGATAATAAGTTAGATTCCTTCTATCTCCGACAGCTTTTTCAGATGGCGTTCAGATATATCATTCACCTTTTTCACACGGCGGGCATACTTTTCCTCGCCGCTTAAGAAATCTGTCTTCATCCATGTTTCCACAATCTCGATGGCAATTGCGGACCCGATGATTTTCCCGCCTATGCACAACACATTGCTGTCCGTGTGCTCACGCGCAAGCCTTGCGCAGAAAGGATCCTGGCAGACGACTGCGTTCAACCCGTAGATTTTATTTGCGATCAATGCACTGCCATAGCCGACTCCATCCACAAATATGCCACGTTCTGTTTCCCCTTTTGCGACTGAGAGTGCTGCCGGATAGACCATATCCGATAAATCGGCCGCCTCTGTATTATGCGCTCCGAAATCTACTATCTCATGTCCCTGTCCTTTCAGAAGCTCCTTGACTTCTTCTTTCAGGCCGAAACCGGCATGATCACTGGCCATTGCTATTTTCACTATGTATTCCTCCAATTTCAGATCTTCTTATGTATTATTGTTTATTTCCATATTTTTTATCTACAGGATTTAAAAAACTCCCCCGCTGATTGTTTTTCAAATTCCGGGAGAGTTTTCCGTTCATTCCATATAGATTCTGACCAGTTCATAACATCTTTGCTCTGTAAGATTGCCCAATACTGATACGTACTCCAACTGTTCCGCTGTACCGCCCTTATATTTTTCCGAGGCCCTTAAGGCCATGTTGTCTCTATGAACCAGCCAATTCCGCTGCTCTATCTGCAGCTCTTTCATTTCTTCTGCCGGAAGCTGACTCTTCAGGACACCATATATATCATTCAGAAGTCTGTCCCACACCTGCCATCTATTTTCAGCATCCTTTTTCAGGACTACTGTTGATGTGTCCTCATCAGAGGGAGTGAGTGCTTCCACTTCCTGTTTGGCCGCTTCTAATTTTTTTAGGTATTCCTGCTTTTTACCTGCCTGTGCTTCTTTATTGTTTTCGGAGGGTGTCCCCTGTCCAGGGCCTTCCACTGCTGATTCTTCGCCGGCAGCTTTACCCTGGCCGTTTGGCTGGCTGCCTTCTGTCCCCTCTTCCGGCTTCCTTGTTCCATCCGCATCCGTTTTCTTATCAGCAGAATCCCCTTGTTCTTCTTGGGCCTGATTTGTGTTCGATTGCTTATTATCTGTTTCGTCGCTTGCATTGCCGCATGCGGATAAAACCGTAAACCATACTGCAATCAGTGATATAAGGAATCGCATTTTTAATTTCATCGAAACTCTCCCCTTTTTCATCTATTCGTATGCTCTATCATTATCCCGTGACTTTTTAACACACCATCACTCCTGCAAAGCTGAAAACCACTTCCATAAATATACAATTTATGAAGCGTGATGTATATATGCGTTTCCACTATTTTCATAACATTCAAGGGATAACTAATTCGCCCATTCGTACTGTGGCCGTTTTTCCTTCATTTCCATCATTGGCTGCAGGACCATATGGTAGATTCCTTTTGTCATTATTGCTATGGTAGAACTGAATACAGACAGAGAGGGCGATGAAAATGGCGGAGCATTCTTTCGTTGTGCTGGCACATTGGCCGGGAATGCGTAATGATACCGGGGATTTGGAAACGGGGCAATTGAAAACAAAGATCTCCATCCCGCCAGAAATGGATGGGCCAGGAATCGGAACAAACCCTGATGAAATGCTGCTCGGCGCAGCAGCAACATGCTATATCATCACTTTGGCGGCGATGCTTGAACGGTCCGGCATTGAAAAAGACGATCTCATAATGGAATCAGAGGGAATTGTCGACGTTACAAGCGGTGTGATCACCTATAAAAAAATCATCCATCGACCGATGCTGACATTGCCTGCCGACACTTCAGAAGAGAGTATCCGCAAGGCAAAGCGGCTTGCCAAAAAAGCTGAAACCTCCTGCATGATCAGCCGGGCACTAAAAGGGAATGTGGATATTGAATTGAAGTACACAGTGGTTGTATCCGATTGATGACATGGACAGAAACAATAGGAAGCCATCTTAGCGAAAAGAAGATGGCTTCCTTTGCATCGCTAACGCCATCGGGCATCATGGATATCAAACGTCACGGAATCCGGATTGACATAATCATGCGGATCAGAGATAAACAGAAGCTCTGGCCTTTCCTTTTCCGCGATCAATTCAAGTTCCTTTTCCAGATACCCTTTGTACTGTTCGCCCCTTGTCGTGATAGGGGGTGCCCAATTGTCATGATGGGTCGGGATGAATACCCGCGGCTTCAATGCCTCGATATACATCCGAGGATCGCGCAGGCCGTTTGTATATTGATTGAATCCCATTATCGCCCCAGCCTGGACGTCCGTCTGCGGAAGGGAAGCCATCATTTCCAGCAGCTCAGGCGCCTCTTCCTTGATCGGTCCCGCTGAATCATTCCATGTCAATGTAAAATCCCCAACCTGGAACTGATACATCATTGTACCCCCTTCCTCTTCACCGACCGCACCGGCCAATTTCGCAAGGCTGCCTTTCGGGGCTTTGCTTGTTAAATCCTTTTTGGGGATAATTCCGCTTGAAGGGTCTTCCAAATCAGGCAGCTTCACTGCTGAATGGATATGTGCAAGTGCTCTGATTGAAACACCATCCAAGAAATTCAGCTGCATCATCTCTCCTGGCTGTGCTTCTTCCCCAGACGCATACAGGCAGGAAATGTTCTCTTCTTCTTCCGCGTCCTCCTTCACTGTTTGGCAATGCTCAGGTGTCCCCACCAGGACAGCGCCGGTCCGTTCGAGAATAGGCGCTGCATGATCGGCATGATCGAAATGCGCATGACCGATAAAAATGGCTTCCGGGTCCAAAGCGATGAGCTCTCCTACTGTAGCCGGAACATAATCCGATTCATCGCCTCCGGGAATCCAGCTGTCGAGCAGGATGACGTGCCCATTAATCGCGGCTGCAAAATTCGAGACGCCGATCCAGGAGAGGATCGCCACATCCTTATCGATTTCACCGGTAGCCGGGTCTACATGCTCCTCCCCAAAGAATTTTTGGCGCGTTTCAACCATCCCGGGTTCCTCAGCCGCCACTTTTTCCGTTTTTTTCACTTCCGGCTTGAAAATCATGAAGATCGCTGCGATACTGATGGCCGCCAGTAAGATTACGATATATTTTTTCATTGCGTGGTAGCCTCCTGCAAAAAGATTGTTACCGTAACAGTTCCCAGTCATACACAAAACAAACCTGCCAGCACTCTCTGCTCCTTCCCGGTATCGGTATCCATTCCTTCATACGGTCTACTTTATCATTTTTACACATTTTAACAAAAGGTGCGATATGCATATTCAACGTATTACATAATCGATTTACGGAATTTAATAAAAAGGGGAAAAGAAGTGAAGCTGGTATTTTTATATCACCCTGTCGCCGATTTGAAAGAGTCGCTGGCTTTTTATCGTGATACACTCGGGTTTGAAGAAGCTTGGAGGGAAGGAGAACATACAGTAGCGCTGCATATGCCCGGTTCGGAAGTCCGCCTGCTAATTGAAGATGATGAAATGGGCCTTGCACCAGGCGGTGTTTTTCTCGTTGGCAGCGTAAATGGTTTTTACGAAGAGAACAAGGAGAATTTGGAGTTTATCAAACAGCCTGCCGGCATTCCCCCCGGCAGATATGTCATTTATAAAGACAACTCGGGAAATCTTCTGCGGATCCTTGATTTTACGAACGAACATTGAACAAGGCAGGAACTCTTCCGATAGAGCTTCCTGCCTTTCCTGCATTATATTCACCTTCCAAAAGCCGATACCAACGGCCAGATGGTGACTTCCCTCGACTTTGCATAATGAAGGATAGGCTTAAGGCTGTCTACTTCTATACCCTGGCTGATGCACATTGTATTCTCTTCGAATTCCGCCTCTGCATTCTGAAGCGGCCAAGGCGTATGAAGAATATCGCTGCGGACCGGCTTGCCCTTTAGCCCGATCGTGTACAGGCAATAACGTTCTGCCGCCCAGTCCTCAAAAGATCCAATTTCGGCAAAATAGGGCTCGGATATCGGGCGGTACCTGCAGACAAGCCGTGCATCCTGCCCCTTTCGCCTCCTGCTCTCATAAGCGATCATATCGCCCTGCCGGCCAATGCCCATATCCGCATGGCGATAAGGCAAGCGAAAAAATATTCTTGCGCCGCTCACAGCCAGCAAATTGGCGGCATCTAAACTGAAGAAATAAACACCCGGCTTCCCATCGATATTTACATACGTGCGTACATTGAGCTCCGGAAATTGCCTAATGCCAGGTATCGGAGGAATTCCCCTTGGCCTCATGCCCGATACATGGAAAGGCGTGACGCCAATCCATCCCACTCCGTCAAAAGAGTCAAGCGGGAGGGAGTCAGGCACTATCTGGCGTAGCTTCTCAAGCTTGATTGGATAATGGGCGAACAGCAAGTCGTTCCATGTCTGCTTCATAATCCAGGGCAACCGGGGCAACGGCCACAGCCGGTGTCCATCATCACGGGAAACCCTGCTCATATCCAAATCTGTTTTCATGGACAGAACTCCTCTCTGCTGCAGTCACCGCCTCCTCAAAGACGGGATCCTGCTTTTCACTCGTATGGGTCTCAGGGAACTGCTTACGGGTTGGCCGGACTCTTGCCTGCCCGTTAATCCTTCTATGTATAAGGCCGTGTTATATTCAAACTGATTTCATGTATCCGTAAAAAAGCATTTAGCTGCTGCCGATTAGGATGGCGGCTCCATACAACAGGACAGCCACAGCCAGAATGATAACAGCCACTTTTAAGATTTTTTTATCCAATTTGTCTTCCCCTCCTTGTCCCTACCTCTATATCACAGAAAGATCATTCCGAAACATTCTGCATCTATAGGGATT